>NZ_QKTS01000005.1:0-199955 GCF_003234525.1 Curtobacterium sp. MCBD17_021
CACCGACCCCCACCCCGCGCGGCCCCCCGCAGCGGAGAACGGAGCACCATGAGCGTCCGCATCGGCCTCTCCACCATCGGCACCGGGAACCCCGCCTACCTCATCGGCGAGATCGGCCTCAACCACAACGGTGACGTCGAGATCGCCAAGCAGCTCATCGACGTCGCGGCCGACGCCGGCATGCAGGCGGTCAAGTTCCAGAAGCGCACTCCCGAGATCTCCACGCCCGAGCACATGAAGTCGATGCCGCGCAGCACGCCGTGGGGCGAGATGACCTACCTCGACTACCGCTACCGCGTCGAGTTCGACCGCGACCAGTACATCGAGATCGGTGACCACGCGACCCTCCGCGGCCTCGACTGGTTCGCGTCACCGTGGGACGAGCCGTCGGTGGCCTTCCTCGAGGACCTCAACGTCGTCGCCTACAAGATCGCCTCGGCGTCGGTGACCGACCTCGGCATGCTCGCCGCCGTCGCCGCGACCGGCAAGCCGGTGATCCTGTCGACGGGCATGTCCACGCTCGATCAGATCGACCGTGCGGTGCAGACCCTCGGCACCGAGCGGCTCGTCCTCATGCACGCCACGTCGACGTACCCGCTCCCCGCAGAGGAGGCGAACCTCCGCATGATCGACACGCTCCGCACGCGCTACGCCTACGCCGGCGTCCCGGTCGGCTACTCGGGTCACGAGCCGGGCCTGCAGATCTCGCTCGCCGCCGTCGCGCTCGGTGCCACGGCGGTCGAACGCCACATCACGCTGGACCGCACGATGTGGGGCTCGGACCACGCCGCCTCGCTCGAGCCACACGGCCTCCGCACGCTCGTCCGGGACATCCGCATCATCGAGACCGCGATGGGCGACGGCGTCAAGCGCATCTTCCCCGGCGAGGAGGCGCCCCTCGTCAAGCTCCGCCGGGTGGGTGCGTGAGCGCTCCGGGGAACGACCTCGACGCGGTCGCTGACGGACGTCAGGCCCGCCTCCCGTCCGCCCCGCGGCCTCGCCGGCGGCGAGTGGTCGGCCTGGTCGACACCGACTCGTTCGCGAAGTGGGGCGCACACCTGCTCTCCGCAGCCCCGCCGAACTGGTCGCTCGAGCTGCTGACCGTGGCGACGCCGCGGTCGGCGAGCCCCGCGCAACTGCGTGCGGCCTTCCGCGACGTCGACGCACGGTTGGGCCCGATCGACCTCGCGCCTCCCGAGCCGATGAGCGTGGACGACGTGGTGGCGCGCCTCCAGGCCGAACCGCCGGACGCCGTCCTGGTGTCCTGCATCGGTCCGGTGGCCGAGGTGGTCATCGACCAGGTGACGCGTTCGGTCCCGCGCCGACCCGTGCTGGTGAGCGGGCTCCCGGGCATCTCGTTCCCGGCGAAGTGGAAGGGCGTGTTCCTCCGCGCCCGCGCCGACCTGTTCGTGCTGCACAGCCACCGCGAGGTCCGCGAGTACACCGCGATGTCGACGGCTGGCGGGATCGAGCCGTCCTTCGCCCTCGCCACGCTGCCGTTCGCACGGCCGACCGTCGCGGACCGGGCGGGCGTCACGCGCGACTCGGTGGTATTCGCGGCGCAACCGAGCGTGCCGAAGGACGAGGACGACCGCCGCCGAGTCGTGGGGTGGCTCGTCGAGACCGCCCGGGCGCACCCGGAGTGGCGCGTGGTCGTCAAGACCCGGGCTGGCGCGGGCGAGCACCAGACCCACCGTGAGACGTACCCGTACGCGGACCTGGTGCCGGCGGACGCGCCGTCGAACCTCGTGGTCGAGGCCGGTCCGATGTCGGTGCACCTGGACCGGGCCGTGGCGCTCGTGACGATCAGCTCGACCGCCGTCCTCGAGGCGGCGGCCCGAGGCGTGCCGGCACTGACGCTGACCGACTTCGGCACGTCCCGGTCCTTCATCAACGAGGTCTTCGTGGACAGCGGACTCGAGGGCGACGCGGACGACCTGGTCCGTGGACGCTTCGGCACGGTCCGACCGGGGTGGATGACGGACAACTACTTCCACGATCCGGAGGACGACGACTGGGCCGACCGCACCGAGACGTTGATGGCGCTCCGCGACGCCGGCGCCCTGGTCGACCGCCCTGCCGCCCGGCGGAGTCGCGGCGGGGTGCTCCGACGTGCCTGGGAACGGCGGAACGCGCTCGGTGACCACGACCGCTCGGTGATCGGGCAGGTCGCACTGTCCATCGGGACGCCGATCCGTGCCGTGAAGCGACTCCGTCGGCGTGCGCTCAGGGCACTGCGACGACGCACGGCCCCGGTCGTGCCCGCGGTGCGGCCGGGGTCAGTCCAGCGCCTTCGCGACCGCGACGAGGAACTGGTCGCGGGTCGGGACGCCCGCTGACCGGAACACCTCGGTCCCGTCGTCACGGCGCACGATGACGGTGGGCGTCGAGCGGATGCCGAGCTCCTCGACGACCTCGGGTTCGGCCGCGGCGTCCCGCTCCGTCACGGCGAGCGCCGGGACCAGGCGGGCGGCGTCGCCGACCACACGGCGCGCGGCGGCACACGGCGCGCAGAACGCGGACGTCCAGAGATCGACCTGCATGTCCTCCTCCAACGCGGACCGCGGCCCCGGCAATCCCGATCGGCGTCGGCCACGGCCGGAGTGGGCAGCGGAGCGCCCCGGCCGTCGACGACGACCGGGGCTGTCCTGGGCTGTCCGGGGCGCTGGCTACTCGCGGTCGAACTCGCCGCTGCGGTCGCCGCGGTCCTGCAGGTCGTCGACCGGGTCGGACTCGTCGGGCGCGAAGGTGTAGTCGACCGAGATCTGGTCGAGCACCTGGCGCGAACCGGTGGACTTGTAGGTGAAGGCCGTCTGAAGGCCCTCGACGTCCGCGAACACCGTCACCTCGTCGTCCAACGCATCGCTCGTGGCGGTGCGGGTGTCCGTGGTCCCGTCGAATGGGCCCCCGTGGAAGATGGCGGTGAACTCGTCACCCTCGTGGATCGTGATGTCGCTCATGTGTCCCTTCTACCAGCACCCGGGACAGCCCGGTCCAGCGCGCGGTGACCAGGGGCGCGACCCGAACGGTCCGGCGGGCGTGCCCCGGACCCCCTTGCCGAATCCATAGCTCGGCTATATAGTTCCGGTATGGAACAAGCGCGGGACCAGACCATCGAGACGCTCCTCGTCTCCGTCAACCGGCTCATCCGGTCCGCGCTCCAGGCCACGGGGCACACCACCTCGACCGCCGTATGGCGGACCCTCGGCATCCTCGAGACGGAGGAGTCCCTCCGACTCGGCGAACTCGCCCGGGCGTCGCGGGTGTCCCAGCCGACCATGACCCGCCTGGTCGCCGGCATGACCGCCGACGGGCTGATCTCGCGCACCGTCGACCCGGACGACTCCCGCGGGCAGCTCATCGAGATCACCGACGCCGGCCGCGAGCGTCTCGCGGCCTGGCGGGCCGCCCTCACCAGCACCGTCGGTCCCCTGTTCGCGGACCTCAGCGACGACGACTGGGACATCCTGCACCACGCATCGGCCCTCATCGCAGCGAGGACCAGAACGGAGACCACCGCGTGAACACGCACGCACCCGCCGGACAGTCCACCTCGCACGCACCCGCCGGCTCCATCCTCAAGCAGTCGTCCGCGGTGTGGGCCATCGCCTTCGCCTGCGTCGTCGCCTTCATGGGCATCGGCCTCGTCGACCCGATCCTCCCCGCGATCGCCGAGTCGCTCCGGGCCACCCCCGCGCAGACCGAGCTCCTCTTCACGAGCTACCTGGCCGTCACCGGCATCGCGATGTTCTTCACGAGCTGGGTGTCGAGCCGCATCGGTGCGAAGAAGACCCTGATGACCGGGCTCGCCCTCATCGTGCTGTTCTCGGTCCTCGCCGCCGTGTCGAACGACGTCTGGACGATCATCGGCTTCCGTGCCGGATGGGGTCTCGGCAACGCCCTCTTCATCTCGACCGCACTCGCGACCATCGTCGGTGCAGCGTCGGGCGGGACCGCGTCGGCGATCATCCTGTACGAGGCCGCACTCGGCCTCGGCATCGCGGTGGGCCCCCTGGTCGGCGGCCTGCTCGGTTCCGTCAGCTGGCGCGGACCCTTCTTCGGCGTCACCACCCTGATGGCCGTCGCGTTCATCGCGATCCTCGTGCTCCTCAAGTCCGGGAGCCTCGAGAAGCCCACCCCGACCAAGCTCTCGGCACCGTTCCGCGCCCTCGGTCGACCGGCCCTGGCCGCCCTCGCCGCGACCGCGCTGTTCTACAACATCGGGTTCTTCGTCCTCCTCGCCTACACGCCGTTCCCGCTCGGCTTCGGGGCGCTCGGCATCGGGTTCACGTTCTTCGGCTGGGGCGTCGGACTCGCGATCACCTCGGTGTGGGTCGCCCCGATGCTCACCGCGCGGATGCGCCGCACCAGCGTCCTCAAGCTCGCGCTGCCGCTGCTCGCCCTCGACCTGTTCGCCGCCGCCGTCGTCGTCCGGTCGCAGGCCGGGCTCATCGTCTGCGTCGTCATCGGCGGTCTCGTCCTCGGTGTCCTCAACACCGTGCTGACGGAGTGCGTCATGGAAGCGACCGACCTGCCTCGCTCCGTGGCGTCCAGCGCCTACTCGGCCGTCCGCTTCATCGGTGGCGCCATCGCCCCGCCCGTCAGCACCCTGCTCGCCGACGCGTACTCGCCGAGCGCCGCCTACGTCTTCGCCGGCGTGGCCGTCGCCGTGGCGTTCCTGGTCGTCGTGCTCACCACGAAGGTGCTGCGTCGCGTCGACGACGGGGCCGAGCCGGAGCGCGTCGAGGCCGAGGCGATCTCAGCCGGCGAGATGGCGTAGACCGGTGGGACACTCGTCCTCCACAGGGGCGCGGCGGCGTCGGCGGGCGGAAGTAGGATCAGGGCATGTCTGCAGCGAATGACCGCCTCGTCTGGATCGACTGCGAGATGACCGGTCTCGACGTCGAGGTCGACGAGCTCGTGGAGGTCGCGGTCGTCGTCACGGACTTCGACCTGAACCCCGTGCACCCCGGCTTCGACATCGTCATCAAGCCCGACCAGTCAGCGCTCGACAACATGAACGAGTTCGTGACGAAGATGCACACGACCTCGGGCCTGATCGAGGAGATCCCGAACGGCGTCTCCCTCGCCGATGCCGAGTACCAGGTGCTCGAGTACATCCTCGCCCACGTCCCCGCCGAGGGCACCGCTCCCCTGGCCGGCAACACCATCGGCACCGACCGGGCGTTCCTGGCGAAGTACATGCCGCGCATCGACAACCACCTGCACTACCGAAGCGTCGACGTGTCGAGCATCAAGGAGCTCTGCCGTCGCTGGTTCCCGCGCGTGTACTTCAACTCGCCCGAGAAGCACGGCGGGCACCGCGCCCTCGCCGACATCCTCGAGTCGATCCGGGAGCTCGAGTACTACCGCCGCGCCGGGTTCACGCCCGAGCCCGGGCCGGCGAGCGACGACGTCAAGACCATCGCGGCCGAGGTCGTCGCGAAGTGGGAACCGCGCCTGACCCCACAGCCGAGCCCGACACCCGCCGAGTAGCGATCGTGGTCCGGGCAGGCGCTCGGATGTACTACAATCGAGTGGTTGCTCCGGCTCGCCGGACCGACACATGGTGGGTATAGCTCAGCTGGTAGAGCGCCTGGTTGTGGTCCAGGAGGTCGCGGGTTCAAGCCCCGTTACTCACCCCAGTAGGTAAGCGGATGTAGGCCCGTGTCGGAGGTTCCGGCTACAAACGGGGCTACATCCGCTTCCTTGTTCCCCGCGGATGCCTTGAAACGAAAGGCATCACCATGGCGAGTATCCAAGCCCGTGCCAGGGCCGACGGATCGGCCTCCTACCGCGTCCAGTACCGCATCGGCGGGCGCCTGACGTCGAAGTCGTTCGCATCCCCCAAGGGCGCGACTGAGTTCGCCGCCCAGGTCGACCGCGTTGGAGCCGAAGCCGCGCTCGCGGTCTGGAAAGCTCGACAGGGAAACACCGCAGGCGCGCCCTTGTTCCGGGAGTGGGCGGAAACGTACCTCGACGAATCCTCGGGCTACCTCACGGGCATTCAGCAGGGCACCCGTGATGGGTACCAGCAGATCGTGAAGAACTCTCTGAACCCCATCCTCGGGGAGATCCCGGTCGACGCGATCACGAAGGCGGACGTCGGGCGGTGGATCAGCTGGCAGGAGGGACGTCCGTCGCTACGGCGTGAAGGTCAAAAGGTGTCCGCGAAGACGATCCGCAACTATCACGCGCTCCTCAGCAGCATCCTCACGGGGGCGATGGAGGCGAAGCACCGCCCAGACAACCCCGCCCGGAGGGCACGGCTCAGCCGTGGTCAGAAGCATGAGGCCGTGTTCCTGACGCCCAACGAATTCGCCGTACTCCTGCACTTCGTGCCGGCCTACTACAAGCCGCTCGTGGCGTTCCTGGTGGGCTCTGGGATGCGATGGAGCGAAGCGACCGCGCTCGAGAAGCGGGACCTGAACCTCGACACCAGCCCGCCCACCGCGCGTGTCACGAAGGCATGGAAGAAGACGGGCGAGGCCGGTCCCCCGAAGTCGGACAAGGGCCGGCGCACAGTGGCACTGTTCCCCGAGATGGCCGAGTACATCCACAGCGCAGGCGAAGGCTCCGAGTTGCTGTTCCAGGGGGTGCAGAACCACGGTCGGGTCTGGTACGGACCGTTCAAGACGCGGGTCTGGGATGTGGCCGTCGAGGCCGCGAACAACGAAAAGCGATGCAAGGACGCAGGGCTGACCCCGCTTGGGAAGAGGCCGACTCCGCACGATTGTCGACACACACATGCTTCGTGGCTGATCGCGGCCGGCACTCCCCTCCCGTACGTGCAAGCGCAGCTCGGGCACGAGAAGATCACGACGACCGTGGACACCTACGGCCACCTACTCCCCGAAGCGCATCAGCAGATGGCGTCGATCATGCAGAAGACGATGGCGGGGATACTTCCCGTCCTCGAGGCATGACGAGAGCGCCCCCGCAACGTGAGCGGGGGCGCTCTCGTCCTTCACGCAAACGTTTTTGCTGCCCTAGCGGCTACCCCGCGTTCCGTCGCTCGCTGCATCCGGTGCGCCACCACGGCGTACTCATCGAGCACGTCCTGACGCTGCACCAGGCGGCCGAGCACCTGCCGGTACCGGACCCACGACATGTCGAGTTCCGTCCGGATCGCTGCTTCCTTCGTCCGGTCGTTCCGGGGATGCTGCTCCTCGAACGCGAGGACGGCCCTCTCGCTGTCGATCATGCGGCCATCGTCTCTCCGGCCCCCGACACTCCTACGGCGCGGGATACTGGCTTGGTGACGACTCTGCGAGGCACCATCCGCTCGACCGAGACACGAGAGGCAGAGGCTGAGGGAGACACCATCGGCGAAGCCCGCGAGGCGGCGACCTCGGGTCTCGACCTCGATGGGTTCGAGCTGCTGCAGGTGGTCACGGTGGCGAGCAAGGCAACGGGTGAGTCCACGGTCCGCGCTACCGCGCGCTCGAGGGCGACGCAGCCGCACGAGGCCTCGGGCCCGTCGTACTCCGCGGCGCTCGCAGCGTTCCACGCGTCCGTGCCCGAGGGGTGGCAGGCGCAGCACGTGCACGAGGTCGCGGGCTGATGTCGGCGGCCGGCGGCAGCATCGCCGCATGGCTGAGCACCAGTGGGCACCACCCGAGCACCCCGACGTCACCCTCCACCAGCCCATCGGCTTCGACCCCGAGCTCGCAGGCGCACTGACGCCCATCGACCCGCCGCAGCCCGTGTGGGCTGACATTGCGTTCGAGCAGATCCCCGACGCCCTGCACCTGAAGTGCTTCGCGATCGCGAGCAGCGACGTCGCCGTGCTCGTGCAGACCGCGTGGCAGGGACGGCTGCAGGAGGTCCTCGTCGACCGCGACTACGTCACCCGCCGCGCGCTCGACCCTCGCGCCCGCTGATGGCCCGCCGGCGCCGCGACCGCTGGGCGCTCGGCCCCGCCCTCTCCCTGCCCGAGGCGGCGTACGGCGGCCCTGTTTACGACCTGCCAGCGCCCGACCCCGTCCTCGTGTGGCTGCAGTACCCCGACCGCGCGCTCGAGGTCGAAGCACACGTCATCGCGTGGACCGACCGTGCCGTCCTCGTCGAATGGGGGTTCGGGCAGGCAGCGGAGAGCGCGTGGGTGTGGCGTGATGCCGTCAGGCCCAGACCGACGCACAGGTGAAGGACGGATCCTTTCGGGATGAACCAGAATCGACGCCAAATCAAACGTCCCGGCAGGACGCCAGCATGGGCATACTTGCTTCTCGCCGTCGTCGCAATCATCACCATCGCCCTCGTGGTTGCGGCGCTCACTCGGTAGCGGAGGGAAGACGAAAGCGCCCCGACCCTCCGAAGCGAGGGCAGGCCGTGAGGGTCCCTTAGGATCAGCGCGGGACAACGGAAAGGGGCCACATGTCCGAGGGGTCTGCCGAGCTTGATCACGGACGGGACCGCGTAGGTCACCGACTACTACCCCTCGACGGGCTCCGGGGGCTTGCCGCGCTGGCAGTCGTGATCTTCCACTTCCTCTACAACGGTCCACGCGTCTTCCCCGAACTCGGCGACCGTGTCGACTGGACGCTCCCGGGCGAGCAGGGCGTCCGCGTGTTCTTCGTGATCTCCGGGATCGTCATCATGATGTCGCTGCGTGGCAGCAGCCCGCTCCGGTTTGCCCGCTCCCGCTTCACACGACTGTTTCCCTCGTACTGGATCGCCATCCTCTTCACCGGGACCGCAGTCGCCGTCTTCGGCCTTCCCGGGCAAGCCGTTTCCGCTCGCGACTTCATTCTGAACTTCACGATGATCCACACCGCGCTCGGCATCAAGGACGTCGACCCGGTCTACTGGACCCTCGCGGTCGAGCTTGTCTTCTACGTCATTAGCGCAGCACTGTGGTTCCTCGGGGCGCTGACTCCTAAGCGTCTGCCAGTGGTCCTCTACGCCTGGCTCGTCGCGTCGGCCGTGCTCGCCTTCATCAGCGACCAGCTCGCCCTCCAGGGCCCTGGAGGAGTGTTCGAGAACATGCCTTGGTTCCTGATCGGCATCGTCGCGCTTCGGATCGTGGAAGGTGACCGGCGCGCCAGCATCATCGCCTTCGTTCCAATCGCTCTGCTCTCAGGCATCTACTTCGACTGGGCCGCCGTGCTCGGCGCAGCAGCAGGATTCGCCATCGTCCTGATCACTCTCATGTGGCATCCCCTCGGCCTCGACAGCGCCCCGCTCCGGGCGCTCGGATGGGCGTCCTACCCGCTCTACCTGCTGCACCAGAACCTCGGCTACATCAGCCTCCTGCACCTTCAGGACATCGGAACGCCGCGCTGGATGGCCGTCAGCCTTACCATCGCGGGAGCTCTCCTGCTCGCGTTCGCGTTCACGAAGTGGGTTGACGTCCCGCTCCGTCGCAAGGTTGGCCAGTGGTTGCGACCGCAGAACCGACCTACGACCACGGTGGTCGCCTCGTGAGCGCCGAAAGCGCGTCTCCGGCAGCAGCCGGTACAACTTCGACTCGGTCCCGGCCTCAGCTATCGCCAGGCGTACGGGCTGGACTTGACCTCGCGCGCGCCCTCGCAGCTGTCTACGTGGTGGCCTACCACGTCCTGGCATCCGTGGCGATGCCTCGGCCGCTCAGCGCCCTGTTCTCGTTCGGCCAAGAGGCCGTCATCGTGTTCTTCCTACTCAGCGGCTTCGTGATCTTTGCCAACGAAGCAGACAGGTCTGCGCGGCCGGGTGGCTACTACCTTCGCCGATTGCGACGCATCTACCCGCCGATCCTGCTGGCGATGGCGCTCTCCACTGTGCTGTGGGCCTTCGGACTCATCCGCGTCGATCCGTCGCTGTGGTCGGCGGTCGGAACCATGTTGAGTCTGCAGGACATCCCGACTCTGAAGCCTGGTGTCGTTACTGCCCCGTACCTCGGCAACGATCCGTTGTGGTCCTTGTCCTACGAGGTGTTCTTCTACCTCGTCTTCCCGCTCGTGATGGTGGCATGGCGACGGAACGAACAACGCACTCGAGCCCTCGTGCCCGTTGTTGCGGTAGCTGCCTTCGCCAGCTACATCTTCATGCCGAACCACCTGTCACTCGTCATCGCGTACTTCCTGCTGTGGTGGTCCGGAGCTATGGCGGCGCACGTCTACTTGCGGACTGGGACGATCCGTGTCGGTGCCGTGAAGAGCGAACTCCTCGGCCTCGTCTCTCTCACTCTCGTCGCCCTGGCCGGCGTCGCAGTGCACGGCTGGAACGGAGCCGGACTGTTCCCCGGCCTCATGGTCCGGCATTTCGCAATTGCACTCCTGCTGGCACTCGTGCTCGTGACCCCGGCCAGAACGCTTCTAGGGAAAGCCTCCCTCACTGCTGCTCGGCCGGCGGCAGCCGTCGCATCTGTCTCCTACGGGCTCTACGTCCTTCACTACCCGCTGCTTGTCCAGCCGAACACGCAGCACACGGCCTGGTTCCTGCCAGCGGTGGCCGCCCTGATTGCGCTCGCCTGGGTGGCCGACCGTGGCCTCCCAAAGCTTCTTCCGCGCGCCCCTCGCTGACCCGACAACGAAAGACCCCCTCGAACTCCCGAAGGAACCCGAAGGGGGCCTGCCTGTGCTGACCGAGGTCAGCGCCTAGGCCGTCGCCGCGCTCGCAGCTCGATGAGCTTGAGTGCGATGACGCCGAGTAGAACGGCGAACGGCCACACCTCAGCGACGGAGTATCGCCAGGCGGCGGCACTCATGGTGCCGAAGCCTTCGAGGATGCCCTCGACGACGAGGGCGAACATCTGGTCGGAACCCACGCTCGGACGCTAGCGAGACACCTAGCTACAGGGCACGCCCCCCGTTCTGGTGTCAGCGACACTTCACATCCTGAGCGTCGCTTAGGATCAGCGGCATGGGGAACGGATTCGTCGGCTGGTTCGCGCGGTCGTACAAGGCCATCATCGTCGTGCTCGTCGCGATCATGGCCGTCATGCTCGTCGTGCTCGCGATGCAACACGTCGAAGGATCAGCGCGTGCAACAAACGCGACAGCTCACCCGATCCCCACGTTCACCAGCACCCCTCGCGTCGAACGTGTGAAGGTCGGATTTGTCGGCGACTCTTACACCGGCGGGACGGGGGCATCGACTAAGCAGAAGTCGTACGCGTCGCTGCTCGCGTCCGACCGCCACTGGATCACCACGGTGAGCGCGTGCGGCGGTGGCGGGTACGTCAACCCCGGCAACTGCGGCTCCCCGTACGCCGACCACCTCGACACCGTGATCGACGCCTCACCTTCCATCGTCATCGTCGCCGGTGGCCGTAACGACATCCAGTTCCCCATCGATGACATCTCCGCGAACGCGAACACGCTGCTGCAGCGGATCAAGACGGCGCTGCCGCAAGCGAAGGTCTACGTCACCTCCCCTGTGTTCGACGACGACCAGCCGTCGGCGAAGCTCGGCGAGATCCAGGAGGCGCTGAAGACCGTCGCCGCATCCGCCGGCGCCACCTACGTCGACGTCGGCGAGCCACTCGTCGGCCACGCCAACCTGATCACCACAGACGGCGTGCACCCGAACGACGCCGGCCATGCCGCCCTCGCCGCAGCGTTCGACAAGGCGCTCCCGCGGGACTAAGCGCGCCGCAACGACGAAAGACCCCCTCGAGCTCCCGAAGGAACCCGAGGGGGACTGTGTCATCCCGGCGGCGTCGGCCGCTCGATGATGTCGCGGATCATCTCCGGCGTCATCGTGTCGTAGTCGTACTCCTCGTCCATGATCTCGCGGATAGTCGGGGAGAGCGCGGGCGGGTGTTCCTGCTTGCCCCACGCGGCCCGCCACTCGAGGACGTGTTTGTGCACGGCTTCGCGGATCCTGTTGAGGCGGCCGTACAGCGAGCCGACGACGCCCTTCAGGGCGGAGAGCTCGTCGCGGAGTGCCTTCGTGCGCTCGTCGACGCGGGCGTCGATGTAGCGATTGAGGTCGAGGTTCTGCGCGAACGCGCCGGCATCGGCGGCTTGCTCTCGCTCCCGCTGCTTCTGCCGCTCGTCGGCCGCGAGGCGCGCCTGCTCGAGCTCGGCGTTGCGCTTTGCTCGACGGTCGGCGAAGAACGCCGTGACTACGATGCCCGCCAGGGTGAGCACGGACCCGACGATCGCTGCGACGTTCCCGTCTACCGCCATCCGTGCACCTGCCTGTCTCGTGCAATGTCCTGCAGCCGCCAGCGCGGCAGCACGGCGGACGCGTAGATGATCGCCCCCACCGCGGCGCGGCCGAGGTCCCCTCCGATGAAGCCGGCGAAGGCAATCGCGAAGCCGTAGAGGATGACCACGCCGATGAGGACGGCGACCGCCCAGAACTCGATGCGCCACAGACGGGCGGGGAACGCTTCTCCGGCCCCCGCGACGGCTGCTGCGAGCGCGATGATGAGGGTGACACCCTGGGCGTAGGACTCCCCGAAGGTGTCGCGGAGCGCCGGCACGCCGTCGATGAACCCGAGTCCGCCGAAGACGATGAGTGCGAGGTAGTACTCGGGCAGATACTGGCGGAGCATCCGACTCATGCGGGCGTCGGCCGTGGACACGGACCCGGCACCCCAGATGCTGTGGTGCGCGAGCCGCTTGACGAGTCGTATGGCTCGCATCCGGGTCGCCCTCAGTCGCCCTGCTCGGACGACGACGAGGTGGTCGCGTTCCTCGGCAGGAACGCAGCGAGGAAGCCAGCGACGAACCCGACGACGATACTCCCAACCGCCGCGGCGACCTTCTCCGTGTCGACCTTCCCGTCAGCCCAGAACCCGGCGACCGAGATTCCGCCGATCGCGAGAACGGCCCCGGCGACACCGGCGGAGTACGCCTTCTTCGCCCGCGCACCCAGCATGGCGATGAGCTCGCGCAGCCCACCGCCGGTCTTCTGCTCGTGGTCGCCCATCAGTCACCCGCCTTCATCGCTGCGACGAGCGACGAGTAAGTGCGGCTGTCGACGTTCGCGTGACGGACGACCCAGTTCGGGTCGGACGCCTCGCGCGGCAGACCGAACGCCTCGAGCACGTCCTTGAACGTGTTCTCGTCGCCGATGTCGCGTGCGTCACCGACGATCGTCTGCAGGCGCAGCGGCGGACGCGACGCTCCGTTGTTGACCTGGTGACGGACGAAGCCGGGCGCGAGCGCGTAGACCGCCCCGTACCCGACGGTTCCCTTCGCGTTGTTGCGGATGGCGTACATGCGGTCTCCTACCGTGGGATCGATCTTGACGGGGGTCTTCCCGACCGTGACGATCACGGCCGGCGGGACAGGCTTGCCGTAGGCGTTGCCCGCGGAGGTCTGGTGGCCGAGGAACGTGCGCGTCCAGCCGAGGTACCGGCGACCGATCTGCGCCGCGCGGGCGCGGATCGACATCACGCCGGTGTTCCCGGTCGGCGAGTCGGTGAAGATGGCGTACCCGCCACCGATCGACAGGCCGACGTCGCCGGCGGCGAAGTTCCGGTCACCCGGCCAGCGCGGTCCGGTTAGGCGATCGAAGTAAACAGGCACGCCCGCGGGGGCGTTGTAGTCGCCCTCGTGCCGATCCGCGGCAGGGGCGTAGTCCCAGCCAGCGATTGCCACCGAGTAGTGCCCTGCGCCCGGGCCGATGGACTGCACCGACCCGAACCACTTGAAGACGTTGGCGAGGCACATGCCGGCGCCGTCGTACTGGCCGAGCTGCGCAGTCGCGCGGCGAACAGCGGCGACCGAGTCGAGGATACTCACAGCGTCAGCCCTCCTGCCTCGTCGATCAGGCCGTTCACGGTGGGGGTGTCGGCCAGCGTGAGGTGGTCGTCTTCCGTCCACACGCGGACGTCGTTAGGAATGACAACCGTCGACTCGTGATCCGCGTCGAGCTGGTCGTAGATGGGTGTGCTCATGGAACCTCCTGGAACGACGAGAGCCGCCCCCGCAGGGACGGCTCGGGCTCGGATCGTGCTAGGTCAGATGAACGCGTACCGGTTCTTCACCGCGGCGAACACCGAGGCGCGCTCCGCAGCTGTCAGCATGCGGTTCCAGGTGATGACTTCGGCGTACCGGTACTCGACTGCGGGGCTCGTCGTCGCCCGCAGCGTCAGCGGCGTCAGGTTCACGGCAGGGGTGATCGGACCAGACAGTGCGGTCGACTCCGTCCCGTTCACGCTGACGACCGGAACACCGCTCGCCAGCGGCGAGGAACCGTCGGTCTCAAAGATCAGAAGCACCCACGCATCCAGCGCGCCACCGCGGTACGCGTTGCCGCCGTTCCCGGAGATGCCGTAGTTGTTGTTGCCGGCCTTCTGGAAGTTGATGCCGAACGCGTTCGCGAAGATGCGTGTTCCGGTTGTCCCGCCCGGGTCGACCCGGACCACCATCGCAATCGTCCCGGCCGCCCCCAGCCCGCCAGCACGGGTCGCCGCGAGGCTTGTCGCGTCAGTCGGCCGGAAGCTGACGACCTTCTCGCCAGTGTCCGTCGCCAGCACGAACGGTCGCGACGTCGCCGAGCTGATGCGGAGGTCGTCGGTGTTCGGAGTGATCGAGTCCGGCCACACCGTGACGATGTCGCCGGGGTTCCCGGTGATGCGTTCCGCAGCCCAGCGGTGGCTGAAGTCGTCGGCACCGAGTGAGTACAGCGGTTCCGGTGCGATCGGGTCGCCAGTACCAGTACCAAGCCCGAGGAGGAGCACGCCCATTACTTCCACCCTCTCGAGGTGTAGATCTCGTTGACGATCATGTTCAGCGCCGTGTACCCGACCGGCCCGAGGTGCCCCGGGTCGACCGAACCGTCCGCATTCGTCAGCCGGAACACGGTCGGGGTGAGCCCGTTCGCGATGTCCGTCAGGTCCTGAGCCGTGGGCGTGTTCCCCGTCGCCGTGATGACGTCCGCGCTCCTGAGACGAGCGGCAGTGTCAACGAACTCGCGGGGGAACGCATCGCGGATCGCGGCGTTCGTGTTGTCGAGGATCGTGCGGATCGCGAGGCCGTTCTCCTCGCCAGCCCACGGCGGAATGGAGAGGATCAGCGCGTGCGCCCGGTGCTGATTCCACTCGAGCGACCCGCGGAGGTCGGAGACGATCTGCGCGGCACCGTTCTGGTCCTTGAAGTTGTTGCGGCCGTACCAGTAGATCGGCCACATGTCTCGGTACTCGTACCCCGTCTGCACCGGGCTCCCCGCGGGCGCCACCGCGGGCAGCCCCGCCGCCTTGCGGGTGAACGTGCCCGTCAGGTAGTTCGACGCGTCCGTGGCGACGAACGTCCCCGCAACACCCGCGATGACGACGTTCGACGGCACGTTGGTGTCGGACCGGAGCGCGACGGAGAGGGTGACGGACACGGACCCCGACGCGGGGATGACGCCGCCTGCCACCGTTGCGCGGGTGGGCGCACCACCTTGCCTCGCGGCGATCTGCAGCGAGGTCTGTCCGCCGATGCCCTGGTTGACGAGCGTGCGGTTCCCGAGGCGAGTGGACAGGTCAGCGGCCTGCTTACCCCAGTTCGCGCTGAGCGAGTCGCCGTGCTGCACGATCGACGGGAGGGTGGTCGCTCCGACGTTAAGCCGGTCCGGGTACCAGGTGCCGTCCTTCCGGCGTCCGAGCGCCACACGGCCCACGCCCTGCGGGTCCCGGTACCCGATGGCGAAGTCCCACGGGCTGTCCGGCCGGTCGGGGAAGTACTCGACTGCGTTCGTGCCGAACCCCTGACCCGGCGTGCCGCGAGGGCCGACTTCGCCCTGCGGGCCGGTGAGGTTCGACTTCGGCTTCCACACACCCATCAGTTGTCGCTCCATTCGTACAGCTGCCCGGTGTTCCGCGGGTCCGCCGCGTCGTCGGGATTCATCTCGAGCCACCACGTGCCCGGGGTCGGGTCAGTTGGCGGGAGCAAGCCGACCCACACCGCGGAGGAGTTCGCCGGAGCCTGGATGAGGTCACCGATCGCGCCGCCCTCCGGCGGCACGAACAACGGCCAGTGGAGTAGGTCGACCCCGACGTAGCCCGCCGTGCCTTCTCCGTCCTCCATCCACTCGATGCGGATGCGGTAGAAGATCGCTGGCCGGATCGACGCGGTCTCCTGCAGCTCCACGGTGAAGTTGCCGGACCCGTTCGGGATCGCGACGACCGGCCGCGTCGAGAAGATGCCGCTCCTCGTCACCGCCGGTGCCGACGCAGTGAAGACCAAGCGAGGAGACAGGGGTGTCAGGTTGTTCAGGCCGAAGTCGCGGAGCGCGCCAGTGATGGCAGCCATCGGGTTCCTTCCCGGGTCAGACGCTGACGCCGCCGCCAGTGTTGGCGGAGCGGTAGAGCTTGCCGCTCGGATCGATGTACAGATTTGGCGGCTGGTCAGCGAGAGGCAGCGCCGCGATATACAGACCGCCGGGTTCGGCGACGAAGCCGTTCCCGCCGTAGAGGAGCATCGCTGCTCCGGCACGGGCGCCGACTAGCGCGGATCCGGACTGGATCGCGGCGCGGGTTCCGTCTGAGGCGAGTTCGGCTGTGCCGAAGTCAACCTTGCCGCGACCACCGAACTTGCCGATGGTCATGCTGCCGAGGTTGATGCGGCCGTTGTCGTCGACCTCGAGGTCACCTGAGAGCGTCGTGTCGCCGTTGATGCTCAAGCGGCCGTCAAAGTCAGCGGTGCCGTCCACATGGAACGGGCCGGTGACGGTCGTGTCACCGGTGATGTCGAGGTCCCCGGTGATGTCCGTGTCCCCGTCGATGGAGGCGGGCCCCTCGACGTCGAACCGGCCGGTGACCGTTGTGTCGCCGGTGATCTTCGTGGCACCACTCAGCGAGGTCGGACCGGACACCGTGAGCGTGCCTGTGATGCGGAGCGTGCCGTTCACAACCTCGACGCCATCGACCGTCAGCGTCCCGTCGACGCCCCCCGATCCTTCGATGAGGAACGAGTTCTCGCCGATGAACCGGGTTCGGCCGCCAGACACGGCGGCGTCGGACAGTGGGGTGCGGGACTCGAGCAGTCGCACGCGCTCCTTGAGGCTGTCCCACTCGCGGTTGCCGGTGAGATCGTCGATGCGTCCCATGCGGTCCTCCTCGTCATTGCTCTTGGAGTTGGAGCTTGATGGTGGTCGTCAGGTCGCCGGAGAATCCGATCAGTCGGTGGTTCATCCATCCGTCGGGCAGCCAGTCGTGGTCCTCCACGTAGGTGCGGAGGGTCTGTCCGAGGCTGAGGTTTCCGGCACCGGGGCGACCGTCGGCCTGGATGTCGAACGAGAACTGCCGGGTCGCCTTCCGCGACGTCCGCAGGTCCTCGTTCGCGTGCGCCTGCAGCACCGTCTGGCTGCGCTCCTGCCCGTAGGACACGATCCGCTCGAGCGCCACCTGGTCGGGGCCGAGGAGCGTTGTCGACGTCGCCACCTTCAGGTCCCGGTCCTGACCGTTGCCGACGGCATAGAACACGTTGCCCTGCGCGTTGCCGTCCTCGTCGAACACAAAATCAGTCGCCTGCGGCTTCGACGCGGTCATGTTGAAGTCGAACGGGCCCCCGGACAGGTCTCCGACGCGCACCTGCCACCGCAGCTGCACCCCGTACCAGACGGGGTCGAAGTCGATGTCGGGGCCGCCCTCCGTGTTCTGGATGGCGGCGAGCTCGGTCTCGATGACCGGCAAATTGAACTCGTGGTACACCCGGTCCTGCGTTCCAGTGCCCTCCCGCGACGGGAGAAGCAGCGGCAGGTCCCAGTTGTCGGTGAGGCCCTGCGTCACGTCCCACAGCAGGTACGCGGCGAGCAACGTCAGCGTCTTGTTCTGCAGGATGAACCGGCCGTCTTCGCGCCCGTTGTAGCCGTTCTGTCCGAACGTGGTCCGGTACTTGAGGATTTCGCGGACGTCGACCGTCCGGACCGACACCGTGCCGTCGGTCTTCGTGCCCTTCCCCACGATGACGCCCGCGTACATCGGCTTGTCGTTCCAGCACTGCACGATGGTGCGATCCCAGGTGCGGAGCAGGTCGAGCCGTGACGTGCGACGCTCGGCGGTGGACGAACCAGCGCCGAGCGACGCTGTGACGAACTCGTGCGTGCCCGTCCCGACACCGTTCAGCTTCCGGGAGAACTGGGACGACGTGGCCTCTACCGGCGCGAGCTTCTCACCGGTCTTCGTTGAGCAGATCCAGTGCGTCCACATGGTGCGCCTCCGCTCAGATGTAGGTGTCCCGTGTGGTGGCGACGAGCTTCGTCGAGGAGCTGGTGCCGCCGATTCCGACCGTCGTCGGCCGGCCCGCCGCGGTCCGCCACAGGTCCGCTCGGCCGAGCGCCCCGTACCGGATGGACCCGCCGACCCTCAGCAGGCCCGTCGCGGTGTCGAACGTGTGCGGTGCGTTGGCAGTCAGCGGCGCGGTGATGTCGACGCGCCGACCACCGGGCCCGACGATCGTGTAACCGTCCGGGTCCGTGCCGGTGATCGTGAGCAGCGACGTCGCCCACGTGTTCCCGTAATGCAGGACCGTCACTGAATCACCACCACCCACGGCCGTGTCAGACGTGTGCAGCTGCCCGTACTTGTAGGGGTCTGGGAAGCGGCGTGAGAACTGGTACGCCGCCCGCCGGCCGGGAATGTCGACCTCGAACTTCGACGCAGCTGCCATCGCCCCCTGCCCGTACGTCGTGCGGCCATGCAGCGTCACCTCGACGCGGGTGGTGTTCGCGACGATGCCCATCAGCCGGTCCCGGTACACGCCGAGCTGCTCGCTTGAGTCGGCGTAGCAGAACCCGGAGACGGTGAGCACGCGAGCCCCGTAGTACACAGGCGCCTCGAACTCACCGTCACCGTTCTCGCGATCGATCGAGTCGAACCGCACCTCGGGACTGTCGTCCCAACCAACGAGGCCGTTCGGGCTGATGTAGAACCCGTCGAAGCCCTCACCGCCGCGGAACTCGAGACCGCCGATACGGACGATGTCCTCGGGTACGTCGTCCACGGTCATCCTCTCCGTGCGTTCCAGTTGAACTCATCGATCGCCATGCGGCCGATCTCCGCTTCGGACTGCATGGGCTGCGGGTAGATGTTCTGCGTCACCGAAGTGCCGCCTCCTCCGCCAGCGCCCTGCACGACGACGACCTGCTGCGACGGCGGCGCGTACCGCACTGGAGCCGCCACCGGCCCGCCGGATGCGTACCGCGGAGCGCCCACCATCGCGTCCATCAGCTGCCGCTTCGACAGCGTCCCCTGGTTGATGGCGTGCATGATCTGCGGCCCGTACATCGACGCGGACCGCTCGCGAATGATCCACTCCCGGTTGGACGCCCAGATCGGCACCTCATCGGACGTTCCCGTTCCCGGTCCGACGATCTGACCACCGGACGCGAACGTCCCCATCCGGCCGCCGCCCGAGACCTTCTTCCCGTTGAGGTCCTTCATCTCGGACCGGGCCATGCGTATCTTCGCGAGGATCTGGTCGACCGCGGTGCTGTCGCCCTGCACCTTGAACAGCGTCGTCGCGAGGCTCGGGATCGAGTTGACCTTCGCCTTGTACGCGTCAACCGCGGTGCCAGCACCAGGAGCGTTGTTCGAGAACGTCGTCGCCCAGTCAGTCGGCGTACCGATGATCTTGTCCGCGTACTGCTGCGCCGCGTCGCCGGTGATGCCGTACTGCCCCAGAGCTGCGATGAGCTCCTCACGGCCGCGCTGCATCGCCCCGGTCGCTTCCTCCTGCGAACCGGTCTGGCTGTAGATGGCCGCGGCCGCCGCCTCAGCGGACTGCGCGATCGCGTCGAGCGCGCCCTGGTTGGCGCGTCCCTTGTCCGTCGTGATGTCGAGGCTGTTGCCGTTCTCCTTGATGGAGTCCGTCACAGCGTCGACCGCCGCCTCGAAGTCGCGCTGCGCCGATCGTGCGTCCAACGTGGGCGACGTCAGATCGCGGAGCGCCTTCGCAGTGTCCTCGATCGCCTTGGCAGCCTCCTCAGCCGACGTGTCGAGCTGCTTCAGCGCGTCCGCGTTGTCCTTCGTCGGAGCCTTCGCGCTCTTCGCCGCCTCCTCGTACTCACCCGTCGCGAGCTTGAGCAGGTTCGACTTCGACGTAGCGATCCCGAGCGAGTTTGCCTGGTTCACCAGCTGCGACCGGTACGCCGGCATCAGGTCGATCAGCTGCGCCGTCTGGTCACGGTTGAGCTTCTGCTCGTCTCGCAGCCGCTTAAACGCCTTGGCTGCGGCAGGAGCATCGGCCGCGCTGATCTCTGCCAGCGCCGACCCGAGGTCCTCAAGGGACTTCGCCTCCTGCTTGACGGAGAACGCCGAGAAGATCCCGACGTCCGTCGAGCTGAGCTCCTTGATCACGCCCTTCAGGTCACGCAGCCGTGCCGCGGTGTCGCCGGCGATCAGCTTCGAGAAGTCGGACCGCTGCCCGGCCTTCTCGAGGACCTTCGACGCGTCCGCGGTGGTGATGATCGCGTTCGCGAGCTCTTCCTGCGACGCCGCACCAGAGCTGGCAGCGACGTTCAGGCCGATGACTGCTGCAGCGCCAACGCCGAGGGCGATACCGAACGGGCCCGTCAGGATTCCGGCGGTTGCCGCGAGGCCCCTTCCGAAACCGTTCGCGGCCCGGAGACCGAGCGTGGCGGCGCGGGAGACGCCGGGGATGCCGGCGGTCGACAGGGTCTGCAGCGCCAGACCGTACGCGACGATCTTCGGAACGGCGATGAGCATGGTGCCACCGCTGAGCGCGACCGCCGCCGTGACAGCACCGACGCCGAAGACGATACCCTGCACCGCGCCGGGGGCGTTGTTGTAGGTGTCGATCAGGTCGGTGACGACCTGCACTGCCGCCCGGAGGGGACCGTTGGCCGCCTCACCGGTGACGATGCCGGCGGTCTGGAACGAGGCCTTCAGCTTGGTCAGGTCGCCGTTGAGGTTGTCCATCTTGCCGACGGCCTGCTCAGTGGCGAACCCCTGCTCGTTGACGGCCTTCGTCCACTTGTCGACCTCCTTCGCGCCGCCCTTCATGAGGACGGTCGCGGCGGTGATCTGCGCGTTGCCGAAGATCGTGCCGAGGGCCGCGTCGCGCTGCGCGTCGTCGAGCGAGCCGAGCTTCGTCCGAAGCTGCTCGGCGACGCCGTTGAACCCGATGAACTTGCCCTGAGCGTCGTAGACCTCGACGCCGTACCGCTGCATCTCCACAGCCGCGAGGTGCGACGGGGCGGTGAGCGACAGCAGCATGCCCCGGAGGCTGGTGCCCGCCTGCTCACCCATGATGCCGTTCTGGGCGAGGAGCGCCAGGGAGCCGACGGTTTGCTCGAGGCCGACGTGCGCGGCCGCGGCGACGGGGCCGATGTACTTCAGGCCCTCACCGAGTTCGGAGACACCACCAAGCGCCTTGTCGGCACCGGCGGAGAGGAGGTCCGCGATGTGCGTGACGTCCTTGCCCTTGAGGCCGAACTGAGCCATGGTCGACGCCGCGATCTCAGTTGCGTCCGCGACGTCGATCTGCCCGGCCGCTGCGAGCTTGAGTGCCCCCGAGAGGGCACCGCCGTAGATGTCCGCCGCGGACGTGCCCGCCTTAACGAGCTCGATCTCGGCCTCAGCCGCCTGAGTGGCGGAGAAGCCGATCGCCGTACCCGTGGTGAGGGCGGCGTTCTTGAGCTGCTCCATCTCCTCGGACGTCGCGTGCGACAGCGACTTGACCGACGACATCTTCTCGTCGAAGTCGGCGTACGCCTTGACCGCGAGACCGACGCCGACCGCCGCGACGGCGCCGACTGCGAGAAGCGGCTTCGCGACCGACTCGGCGGCTTCCCGCTGCTCGTGCAGAGCTCTGGCCGCGGCAGCCGCGCCCCGCACCGTCTGGTTCGAGAAGTTCGTCGCGGCGGTCTGCGCCTGCCCCATGGCGGTGACGAAGCCGCCGATCTTCGCACCGATCTCGAGGATGATGCTGCGATCGCTGCCGTTCGCCATGGGGCACCTGCTTCCTGCCCTCAGGCGTCAAGCGGTCGGGGGCGGTGGAGCAGTGCGTCGCTTCCGGACGCGGTCCTTCTTCGGCTGCACGCGCACCCGATGGACGGGCATCATCAGACCGGCGTGCGGGTCCGGGTCTTCCTTGCGGACCACCGAGATCGCGTGCAGGCGGGCGCGCTCAGCGAGGTCGTACGTGGGCGACCAGACGACGCTGCCCTCGGGTGACACCTGCGGCGTTCCGGCCATGAACCGGTAGTGCGATCCCGGCAGGTCCGGGTCAGCGTCAGGGTCGGTGGCCTCGGACATCAGGAAGCCGTGCGGGCCGGTCTCCCGCTCGACGTCGAGGAGAGCCGCCAACCAGTCGAGGTCGGTCGGCCCGAACTCGGACTCGAGGGTCGTCGTAGACGACGAGAGCCGCCCGTCGGACCCGTACTCGTACACGGTCCGCTCGGACGGCTCCCACCCCTGCAGCCTCCGCACGGACACGCCCATCGCTCTTGAGAGCTCGACGGTCCGGCGAAGGACGGGGTCCTCGGTCAGCCTTTTTTCAGGCGCCCCAGACGGTTCGACGACTGCAGCACGTTGAGGTTCAGCTGCAGGTTGACGACGTTCCCGATGTCCCAGCCGGACGCGATCTCCTCGATCGAGTCCCAGTCGTCGTCGTCGAGCAGCTCCCCGCGGTGGACGACGCCGTCGACCTCGACGTACGTGCCGTCCTCGTCGCGCTGCTCGCCCTCCGCCAGGGGTTCCTTCACGTCGACGGTGTTCACGCGTGCGGCGACGAGCGCCACGGCGTGGTGGTTGTAGCCGAGGTCGATGTCGAGCTGTACGTCGAGGCGGGGCGGGAACTTGTCGGCGATGTCGTTCCACTCGATGCCGGGCAGCTTCGTCATGTGCAGCAGGTGCACGTGCTCCCGTTCGCGCTCCTCGAGTGCCTGCAGCTCCTCGTTGAGGCGCAGGACCTCGTCGTTCGCCTTCTTCAGCTTCGGCGTGACCGGTCGGTCGCCTGCCTCGCGCCGGAGTTCGTCTACGTGGTCGTTCGCTGCGCCGATGCGCTGCAGGAGGGTGTTCCGCTCCTTGGCGAGTTCGACGTCGAGGACCATGCGGAGGGTGCCGGTCGGCGGCTTGTAGCCCTGCCGTGCCTTCGCGATGTTGCCCATGGTTAATCCTTCCGGGATCGATCCGGGATGAGGGAGAAGGGGTGCGGGCGGCGGCTCCCGGAATGGACCGCCGCCCGCACGTGTGTCACCGTCAGGCGGCGGCGAGGACCTGGTCCTCGAGCACCCGACGACGCGGCGCGAGCGCCTGGGTCTTCGTGAACTTCCCGCCGGCCGCGGTGTTGCGGACCTTCGTGCCGGCGACGACGTCGAAAACGTCGAACTTGTCCGTCGCGGCGAGCTCCTGCTCCCACGGCGTCGCGTAGCGGCCGAAGAGGATGTACTCCTCGTCCTCCTGCAGCAGCGGGTCGGCGATGTCCTCGTCGCTGCCGTAGACGTACGTCAGGGAAGCGGTGTGGGTGACGGCGCTGAAGCCGCCGAGGACCTCGCGGAGGGAGAAGCGGGGGTCGGTGGTGGTGTCCTGGGACTTCCCGTGTGTCCACCCGTCCGTGGTCAGCGAGTAGGTGATGTCGACGGTGGTGTCGGCGATCACGTCGCTGAACTTCGGCGGCCACGAGAGAACCGTCGACTTCGGGGCGGCGAGCAGCGCGAAGTTGCTGTCGACGTCGACGCTGGGGGGCAGGATGAGATCGCGAGTCACGACGTGACTCCTTCCGTGGTCACGCCGGACGTCCCGGCCGTGCTGTCGGCCGCGGCGGTCGCCGTGGTCGTGTCTCCCGCGGTCGGGAGGTCAGCGGCGTCCGTGATCGGCGCCGGCTCCTTGCCGCGGGTGTCCTTCGCGCGCCGAGCGGCGGCGGTCGGGTTCCCGGCGGCCGTGGTGGCGGGGCGGTAGATGTCGGGCCAGCGGTCCGCGATCGTCTTCGCGACGGTGACGACGCGTTCGTCGTCCTTCGGGCCGATGACGACGTCGACCTGCTCGACGGTAGGCTGCTTGCGCATGGTGTTCTCCTTGTCAGGCGGGGTCGGACTCGAAGCCGTAGACGGCGATCGCGGACCAGACGGCTGGCTTGATGGCGTCGTCCTCGGCGTTGCCGGGACGTTCGAGGCGCCGCACGGGTGAGGTGTTGCGGCCGCGGACCGGGATGGTGATGCCGCGGCGGAACGGGCCGGGCCGGAGCTTGTCGTCGATCCACCCGAGGGCGGCGACCGCTGCGAGCTCAGATGCGCCGACGGCGTGCACGATCCACGTGGGACGCCGCCGCCACCCCGCCGCCGCGAAGCGGTCGGACGTCTCGTCCGTGCGGGATCCGTAGATGACCGCGTAGGGCTTGTCCGCGGGGATCACCGAGCCGTCAGCGAGCGTCGGGGCCCGACCGAGGCCCACCCGCCCCACCAGCTGCGGGATGCTCGCGATCGCGTCGCGGAACGCGACTGCCTCGTCAAAGTCTTCCGTCTGCGCCGTCACAGTCCAGCCGCCGCAGCGCCGTCTTCGATGGCCTTCCCGATGCCCTGGCGGAGGTCGTCGAGGTTGTCGAGGACCGCCTTCGAGCCGTAGCCGCGAGGTGCGAGCTTCTTCGCGGGCGCCCCGTACTCGAGGAGCAGCGCGACACCACCCTGCTTGCCGGTGTCCTTCTCGGCGCCGATCTCGGCCGAGATGGCGTCGGCGAGCTCGTGGGTCTCGTACGTGATCGAGTACGGCACGACCGGGGCGAACTTGTTCCCCTGCAGGGACCTTCGCCACTCCTGCTTGACGAGGGTCGCGTTGAACTGCACCGCGGACCGCACCTTCGGCAGCGTCTGCTGCGGTACGTTCCCGAGCGCGATGGCGATCTGGTCGAGCTGGTGTGTGTCGATGAAGAGTCCGTCGTCAGCCACTCGAGGTCACCTCCACGGGGATGCGCCGCGACACGGCTGCGGTCTGGTGGTGCCCGCCACCGACGCGTCCGCGGACGACGATCGGCTCGAGCCCGTTCTGCGTGAGCGTCGCGACGAACGCGTCTCCGGCGGCGATGCTCGCGGACCCGTCGGAGTCGACGGGGACCTTCAGGACGGCTCCCTGCTGCGTCACGGGCCGGCCCGCTGACGTGATGTCGCGCGCTTCCGTGTCGGCGGCGATGAACTCGCAACGGCCGGCGTAGACGGTGTCTGTGATCGATGCTGCCTGACCCGTGGCGGGGTCGACGTCCGAGGACGTCTTCGTGCGGGTGACGACGCAGTGGTCGGTCATGCCGGTCTCGGCGAACAGGCGCCCGCGCGCCATCGCTGACGCCCGGCTCATGACGGCCTGATCGTGAACGCGCCCCGGCGCGGCCGAACCACGGGCCGAAGCTGGTCGATCTCTTCCGCCGTGGGCTGCAGCATCCCGGTGGACACTGCGCTGTCGCGGCGGTAGGTGTACCCGTCGAGCGTCTCGGTCAGGATGCCGTCCGGGTTCTTGAATACCCGGATGACCATGTACGCGACGGCGCGGACGTAGGCCCGCTCGCGACGCTCGTCGTCCGGCGCGGGGGCAGCGATGCCTGCCGCTTCTACGGCGGACTCGTAGATGTCCTGCGCGTCCTCGATGATCTGCTCAGCGACGGCAGCCTCGGCAGCCTCGAGCGGACGCCACCGCTTGACGATGTCGTCGGTGTCGACGTCGAACCAGAACACGGCGACCTCCGCGGGGTGTGAAGTTGTGGGGGCGGGCCACCGGGAGCACCGGTGACCCGCCAGGGTGAGCGTCAGGCCTGAGCGGCCTTGTGCTCGTCGACGAGCTTGATCACGTCGTCACGGGACGCGTCGTCGGGGACCTCGATGCCGAGGCCCTTCGCGTACGGCGCCCAGACGGCGAGGCCAGACCCCTTCCCGGAGCGGGAGGGCTCGTTGACCTCGTCCTCGCTCAGGTCGCCGTCGGGGTTCTCGTCCTCGAACACGGGCGCGTCGCCGGCCCAGACGTTCGGGTTCGAGATCTTCCGCGCCGCCCAGTCGGGCACCTCCGAGCCCGGCTCGAACGTGTGCGGAGCACCGTTCTCGTCGTGCACGGTGACGAACACCTTCGTGGCGGTCATCAGATGACCACCGCCTGGAAGGTGAGGTCCGGGTTCGCGAGGACCGGCAGCGCGATCGCTGCGGCCTTCGTCCACACCGCGACCGGGTCGAACGTGTGGTACGTGCCCGCGACGATGCCGGGCTCGTTGCCGGCGAGGTCGTAGTCCTCTTCCAGCGACTCGGCCGTGGTGCCCCAGAGCGTCCCGCCGAGCTGCGTGTCGCCGACGGCGGGCAGCATGAGGAAGTTGTTCTCGGGGATGACACGGGTGGCGACGCCGTTGACGGCGATCTGCGCGTCGTTGAGCACGATGGGCGGCAGACCGTAGGCCTGCAGGATCGTGTTCAGCACCAGCGGACTGATGATCGACGGGGTCACGCCGTTCGCGGCCGCGAGGCCCCGGACCTCCTGCGACCGCAGGATGTTC
Source organism: Curtobacterium sp. MCBD17_021 (assembly GCF_003234525.1). Taxonomy (NCBI): domain Bacteria; kingdom Bacillati; phylum Actinomycetota; class Actinomycetes; order Micrococcales; family Microbacteriaceae; genus Curtobacterium; species Curtobacterium sp. MCBD17_021. The sequence continues at coordinate 26,349 of NZ_QKTS01000005.1, forward strand.
GACAGCACCGTCTGGGACGTGAGGAAGGCGCCCGGCGTCTTGCCGCCGTTGTTCTTCCGGTACGTGGTGACCCAGGCGATGATGTCCGCGATCGGCGTCGCAGTGGCCGAGTTCGACCAGAGCGCTGCCGGCGCGACGCCGGTGTGCGCAGCCCGACGCCCGAAGTCGACGTTCGCGATGACGCCGTCCTCGTTCAGGGAGACCTGCGCGGCGGACAGCGCTGAACCGCGAGCGAGCTCGAGGCGCGCGGCGACGGCGGTCACCATGTTGACGGTGTCGTCGAACAGGCCACCCCGGATCGACTCGTCGGCCTTCCGCTGACGCAGCCGGTCGTACTCACCGAGTCGGATCTTCCGCGACACGGGCGGCAGGTCGCCGGTCACCCGGACGGTGCCCGGCCGGCGGCCGATCGACGCCTCCGCGTCGTAGCTGCGGAACGTCGCCGCGTCCGCCAGGCCGACCCCTCCGCGGTTGAAGCGGTACTGCAGGTCGTCGACCGGGCTGGACGGCAGGAACGCCGAGAGGGTGAACTGGTTCTGCTCGAGGTCGACGAGCGCCTCACGCGCGAAGCCGGTCAGTTCCGCCGGCTGGATGTAGTCGGTGTTGATCTGCATCGTGGGTCTCCTTAGACGTACTGGATGCGGCCCGCGACGTCAGCCACACCGGCGTCGTCGATGGCGAACGGGAGGCGGGAGCGGTTGATGCGCCCGTGGACGAGGACGGCGCCGATGACGTCGCCTCGCGCCTTCACCGAGGTGAAGAGGTGACCGACGAGCGTCTGGCGGCCGTCGGTGGCGGTGTCGTCGTAGAGGCCGTACTTGCCCGACGCGGTCACCTTGCCCAGCGCCGTACCGGAGGGCAGGTCGCCGTTCGGGTAATGCGTACCCGCGACGAAGCCCTTCGTCAGGTCGACGGTTCCGCTGATAGCAGCGTCCGTGCCGTGGGCCGAGTCCAGCCAGGTCTGGTCGTCCTGGCCGAACGTCTCAACTCGAGGAGTGAGATCCATGGTTGGTGCTCCTTCCAGAGCGCTCAAGCCCGAAGCACGGTTGCTGCGGGGCTAGTTCTTCTTGGGATGCCGCTTCTCCCACTCGGCACGGCCGGCGTCGAGGCCGGAGGGTGCGTTGCCGCCACCGCCGCCCTGTCCGGGTACGCGGCCGGAGCCGCGGGTGAGCGCGAGGATCGCGTCCGCCTGCTTCTCGAGCTCTTCCTTCGTGGTCGCGGTCAGCAGGGGCAGCTGCTCCTTGGCGATGCCCTTGTCGAGCGCGACGTCCTTCCGGGCGAGCTCGGTCTGCGTCTCGGTCAGCTGCGTCTGCGTCTGCGTCGCGGTCGTCTCCGCCGCGGTGACGCGCTGCTCGAACTGCTGCAGCTGCGCGGTAACGTCAGCGGGCTGGCCCGACCCGGCGCCGGACTGCTGCAGACGGTCGAACTGCTCGGCCTTCGACTTCAGCGAGTCGAAGTCCTTGTAGCGCTCGTTCAGCGATGCTTCCTGGCGCTGCAGCCGTGCCGTGATGATCCGGTCGAGCTCCTCCTGGGACTCCGGCGCCTTGTAGCCGGTTCCGCCGCCCGCGCCCGAACCGCCCGTGGGGTCGTTCGGGTCGTCGACGAAGCGGATGCCCATGAGGTCGAGACGGCTCAGCTTGCGCGGGCCGTAGCAGGTGGGAGAGATGGTCGTTGCGATTCCGGACATGGGGTCCGTGCCCTTTCTGTTCCGTGAGCCCGTCGGCGTGACCGCACATGCGCTGCGCGTGGGCGCTTCCACCAGGAGGTGGGAAGTCAGTTGAGGTACCCGTACTGCCCGAGCAGGCGGCGCATCTTCTCGGCGTCACCGCCGGCCATCTGGACGATGGTCTCGGGCATCAGGCGCGGGTTGACGGTCCGTCGGTACCGGTCCCGCGGACCCTTCGTGAACTCCGACTGTCGGCGAGCCTCAGCCCGCCCGTAGGCGCCGCGGATGGTCGTGCCCTCACTGGTGGTGAAGACCTTGATTCGGTCGCCGTTCGCGTCGTAGCCGAGCGGAGCCTTGATGCCCGACCGGCGTTCCGTAAGTCCCCCAGGACCCACAGCGCCGCGTCGAGCGTTGACGATCGCCGTCGGGTCGGCTCCGTTGCGGATGGCCTCGGCGCCGGCATTGGTGAAGACCCGGTTCTGCTCCTGCAGCGACAGTGAATCGAAGTACTCGTCCGCCGACCGGTAGAAGCCCTTCGGGATCGGCGCGTCCCAGGATGGCAGTGGGCAGGCGGTGCAATGGCAGTTGTTGTGCCGCTCGAACGCCTTCGCGGCCGACGCCGTGCCTGCAAGGATCGCGCACCGGGAGCATGCTCCCGGCGAGATGACGCGGATGTACCGCGTGATCTGCTTGCCGACCATCGACACGCGGTCGGACTGCCGTCCCGCGTCGGCGATCGCGGACTGCACGACCGTCGCGAGGAACTGCGCCCCACCCTCGAACGCTCGTGCAGGCGGCATGCCAGCACCGATGAGCGTCTTCGTGTGCGTCACCGCGCCGAACATCGCCGGCCCGACCTCGCGACCGTCGATCATCACGCCCGTGAACGCGTCCGGGTTGACCGACGCGCGTCCCGCAACAGCGCCCTGGGCGGACACGGCGTCGTCGACGAACGCGTCCGACCGGGATGCGGCGACGCGCTGCGCCTCCGACACCTGGTCCACGAGGGCCGGCGCGATGACGTTCCACGAAGCGTCCAAGTAGTCGAGATCCGCGGCCCGCCACGTCGTCGCCGCACGGTTGACGGTGTCGTACGCGAGCGCGATCCGCGACAGCTGGTGCGCTCGAGCTACTTCATACGGAGTCGACACCATTCACTCCTGCCGCTGCTCGTTCAGCGTCAGCAGCAGCGCGAACGGACGCCGCGAGCGTGGCGTCGTTCGCGGTGGCGTCGGCGGCCGCCATGCGGTCACGTTGCCCCTGCGTGTAGCCGAGGTCCTCGCGAGCCTGGTCGACGGTGATGATCGATCGACCGGACGTGTCCTTCGCCTGCACGAGCTTCACGGTGCCGTCGGCTTTCTGCGCGAACGTCGGCGTCGCCGGATCGCCCCACATGGTCTCGATCTGCCGTGCGTTCTCCGTGTCCGGCTTGCCCTGCGTCAGCAGGACGAGCCGCTGCACACGCTCCCACCGGGTGGACAGGACCGACTGCTTCCGCTCGGCACGCTTGACGAGCTGCGACTCCGACGAACGGATCGCGTCCGCCGACGCCGGGTTGTCACCGACGAACGGCAGGTAGTGCGCCGGCAGGCCGAGCATCATGAACGCGAATTGCACGAGCAGCTTCGCGGTGGAGTGGAAGTTGTCGAGGTTCGCCTCGGGGAACTGCCCGAAGCTTGCCTTCTCGTTCGTGACGCCCCAGATGCGGCCGGCGATCATCTCGAAGGTGCTGAGCGCTTCCCCGTTCTCGCCGACGAAGTCGTCCTCTGCGAGCCCCGTCGCCCACCGTCGCGGCATGGCATGGAACTCACCGGACACCATCATGTCGGTGAGAATCTTGTTCAGCGCCTCAGTCGGACTGAGGAGGTCGTGGAACACGCTCCGGCCGAGCCGCTGGTCGGACCGACGTGAGACCTGTCGGCCGAGGATCCGCGGGTCGTTGATGAGCGGCACGAGCCGCGGGAGCTCGAAGGTGTTCTCCTCCGGCTTCCCGTCCGTCGTCCACTCGTTCGACTTCGGCTTCCGCACCCAGGTCACACGCCCGTTGGGGTGGAAGACGTTGATCCAGCGGGAGCCGTCCTCTTCCGTCCACTGCGTCAGCCCGTACCGCACGTTGTGCGTCCGCGGGTCGTCCTCATGGATTGCGTCGAACGCCGACTGGCCGGTGATGAGCGGCACGTCGTCGTCCCCCTCGCCCACGAGGACGTAGGAGCGGCTAATCGCGAGGCTGTCGCGGTGCACCTGCTGGGAGAGCATGTCGCCGTCGTTGTGCTGCCACACCGACCACAGGTCCTCGTCGCCGGAGTCGACGCCCGGGAACCGGAACCCCTCGATGTCGAGGCGGTTCTCGTACACGTCGGTCGTGTACCGCGGCAGGTTGATCAGCAGGTCCACGAGACGCGTGCCGATCTGCTCCCGCACCTCAGGAGCGAGGTACTTCAGCCCCTGCTCACCCTCGAAGTAGTCGTCGTACCGCGTCAGAAACCGACGCTCACGAGCGAGCTTCTTCAGCAGCCGATCACGGATCGCTTCGGGGTTCTCGATAGCCACGAGGACTCCCTTCGTTCACCGCCAGACGCGGACCTTGCTCTTCGTGGGGGGCTTCCACCCGTCAGCGATCGCGTCGGCTCGCGCTTCGTACGCCAGGGAGGCGCCGACGACGGAGTCGATCTTGCGTTCGCTGTTCGGGTTCTCTTTGCCGATCAGCCGATGCGGGCCGCGCTTCTTCACGTACGCATTGCGGAAGTGCTCCATGAACACCGGATCGCCCGAGTGCCACGCCTGCCCGGTCTTCAGGTCGACGTGCAGCCGGTCGAGCGCCGCCGCCATGGGGACGTACCTGCTCGTCGCCCAGGGCACGACGGTCTCGCCGAACTCCTGCTCGATCGCCTCGATGTCGGTCCGCCACTCGTGCGGGTCCGCGTAGAGACGAGCGACCGTGTAGTCCTTGAACGCCTGCCGGATCGCTTCGAGCACCTCCGAGCGAGGCACTTCCCACCACATCCCGGCGGGGCCTGTCGGCTTCGCCCAGATGCCCAGCGGGAACAGGAATCCGTCCGACATGCGGCAGCCGATGAGGACCGTCGAGTCGTCGTTCAGGCTGCCGTCGAAGCCAAGCGCGATCGCTTCGCCGGCCGGCACCTCGACGGAGGGCCGCTCACGCGGGTCTTCCTCGGTGGCTTCCTGCGTCGCGTCCTGCTTCTCGACGATCGCAGCCGGGATCCACGCGTCCTGCGACGACAGCGGCCGGTTCAGGTAGTACCTGGCGGCCGTCTCCTCGTCCGGGCACTTCCGTGGGTCGTTCATGTCCCGCCACTTGCGGTCCATGTCCTGCCACGGCACCGAAGCGCCGTACACGTAGTTCAGCTGCTTGATCGTGTGCTCGTAGTTGGCGATGTCGATCTTGCCCTTGGCTTCGCGGTGATCCACGAGCACCCGAGCCGACAGCTCCTTCTTCCGCCAGGCGGTCAGCGTGTCCTCGAACACGCTCATCTCGCCCGGCCGGTACGCCGTCGACGTCTGCAGCAGCCACGGCTCAGCCTGCTTGCGCTTGGAGAGGTTCCGAGACATCGTCTCGAACATCCGCTTGAGCTCCTTGAGCACGTAGAGGTGCGTCTCGTCCGCGACGGCGAACGTCTCCTTGCCGCCGTCCTTCGACGCAGCACCAGACGTCACCGCAGCGATGTACCCGCCGTCGGGCAGGTAGATCGTCGTCGCGGCGTGCACCTGACGGATGCCGCCCGAGCCCGCGTACACCTCGGGCAGGTTCTGCATGCCCCAGTTGACGATGAACGCCGCGTTCTCGAACGTGTTGCCCGCCTGCGACTCCTCCGTCGCCATGCACTTGATGATCGGCGACGTCACTCGCCGGCCGACCGGCTGCCCGTCCTCATCCCAGTGGTCGAACCGGCACTCGCCGTACGCCTCCCACACGACGATGAAGCCGGCGATCTCCGACTTCGCTCGCCCCTTCGGACGCGACAGGACGCCCTCGTCGTAGACGCGGCGCCCAGTCTCCGGATCGAGCCGGTACATCTCGATGATGAAGTCGGCCATCTCGTCGTCGACCTCGACGGGCGTGCCCTCGATGTCACCGGGACCGTGCACCATGCACTGCTCGATGAAGTCCACCGCCGCATAGCCGAGGGAGCAGACCTGACCCTCGAACAGCGGCGCGAACATCAGCTACCGCCTGCCGCCCTCGCTCGAGCACGGTCAAGGCTCGACACCCGAGCCGTGCCGGAGGGGGCGTAGCTACCCCGTGCCCCGCCGCGCGCCTGCGGCTTCTTGCCCGTGGCGACGTCAGGGATGCGGAGCGCCGCGATCAACTGCTTGAACACGTTCGCCTGCTGACGAGCTTCGGACAGGACGCCGTCGACCGTCAGGTTGATCGTCGCGACGCCGTCGTCATCGACCACATGCGGCATGCGGAAGTGCAGGAGCGGGACGACACCCTTGCCGTTGATCACATCGTTCAGACCGTCGAGGCGATCAGCGATGCGGCACGCTTCCTCGAGCACCAACGTCTGTGCCGGGTCGAACTCGTGCAGCTCGTGGAGGTCAGACCAGAGGGCCTGACCCTTCTCGCCGAGACCATTCGGAGCGGGCACAGCAGCCATCAGGGCCTCCCATCTCGGAACTTTTCAGCTTGTGGACTGCGAGGTTCCTCCCCGGCGGTCCATGTATCAGGCCTTGTACCGGGTACCTCCCCACCCCTTTGACGCCTCAGACCGGGGTCTGAGTGAGCGTGAGGGGTGGTTTCGCGCCCTTCTTCGCGTTGCAAGCGAAGTGTGAGCACTGCACGTTGTCCCTGGTGTGGGTTCCGCCCTGGCTGAGGGGCTGCCTGTGGTCAAGGCTGGCGCTCATCGGGTCGGGCCATGCGAGGGTTCGGTCGACTGGTAGTCCGCAGATGCCGCAGGTCCAACCGTCACGGTCGTAGATGCTGACTTCGTAGATGGTCTCGCTGTGGGTGGAGCCTCGCTTGTTCGCGTGGCGCTTCTTCCAGTTGGCTCGGCGTCGCGGGCCCCATTGGCTCGACGGGCTGTTGCCCTTCCCGTTCGCGCGTTCCCACTGGCGGTAGTGCATGCTGCATCGCTCACGTGCCCGGACGGGGCGTTCGCAGTCTGACTCGGTGCACTGCGACGTGGTGCTGTTGCGATGTGCTCGGTGGTTGCAGGTGTTGGAGCAGAACTTCGCGCGTGCGTTGCGCTCGTTCGGGATGCTGTTGCTACAGCCCGGGGCTTGGCAGGTACGCTCAGTCATGTCGACTCCTTCACACGAGTCGGTAAAGCCCCGGGCTGTTAGCGCAGCGCCGGGGCGTTCTCTCTGTCTGGAGTCAGTGGTGGGATGCGCGGCCGGCGGCGCTGACGTTGCAGCGTGCGTGGCTCGGGCCGAGGTATCCGGTGCGGTCGTCGTTGTGGTCGAGGTGCCACGCCTCACCGACGTGGATGTACGCGTCGCAGCGTGCGCACGTCACGGTGCCTGCTGCTACTCGCGGTGCCCACTCACGTCGGAGCCTGTCGTGTTCCGCTCCGTACCCACGTGACTGCCGTGACCCTCGTGCTTGGTCGTGTGCTCGTGCGTGAACGGGGCAGCGGCCGGAGGTGGGGATGAGTGTCGGACAGCCTGGCTTGGAGCAGACGCGCACGTCAGGCTGTCTGCTTTTCGGCGCCGCACATGCGGCAGTACCACCAGCCGAAGCCGGAGGGGTGCAGTCGCCACAGGTGGAGGCCGAGGAGGCAGCGGAGAGGGCGGCAGGGCCAGGGCAGCAGGTACTCGACTGTGGTGCGCATGCTGCCCTCCTCGTCAGTACCGGTCTTCGAGCGGTTCGTACACGGCGTTGACCGCAGCGACGAGCGCGGCTGGTGCCGGTTCGTGCTGCGGTTCGGGGCGACGGTTGCTCCGCGTCCTGTGGGCGCTGCTGTCGTCAGGCTGCGTTGCGTGCGGCACGGTTCGCCTCGTGGCGTTCACGGCGCCGAGCGCCACGCTTGATGCTGCTGCGGACGCACGCGCGCTGCAGGTACGCGACGTACCGACGTCCGTACCGGCTGAACGCGTCCGACTCTGCAGCGGTAAGGCGTTGACGGTGTCCCATGCCCATGCTGCTGCCCCCTTCGTCAGAGGTGACGCTGTCGTGCCCAGTCGGCGAGGCCAGCACCGACGGAGAGCATCTGGCCGAAGGGGGTGAACACGTACCGTCCGCCGGCGTTGCTGCGCTCGAACTCGACGTTCGTCCACTCGACCGCAGCGACCCAGCCTTGGATGTAGGGCGGGTCGTTGGGGTACTCGTCCTCGGTGTGGATGCGCGCGAGGTCAGCAAACGCGGTGGCGGCGCGGTCTCGCGCCTCGTCATATCGGGCGCGGCGTTCGTCGTCCCACGTCATGTAGCCGCCGGAGATGGGCTCGTCGTTCATGCCGTCTCCGTTCGTGGTGTGCGAGGACGCAGGTGCGTCTCGGCGCAGGGGGCGTACGCCGTCGTGGATCGTCCTTCGCGGCCCGATGGCTTCCGCGTTGACGTCCCCGCAAGTGGTCGGCCGTCCTCGTCCGGGGTCCGCATGCCAGCGCGGCTTCCCTCGGGGGTCTCGGCCTGAGTGGGTTCCTCGTGCTCGCGCCGCGTGCGGTAGGTCGCGGTGCGGCCAGTCCCAGAGCGAGGTGCAGGACAGGCGGCAGATGCGGGGCTCGGTGCGTGTCGGCGGGCACGAGGAAGAGTGGGAAGCGTCTGCCGAGCAGACGCCGTGTCGTTCGACCCGCTGGGCCGTCGACTCGCAGAGGTGGCAGGGTTCGAACCTGCAGCCGGCGGTGTTGGAGACCGCTGCTCTTCCAGTTGAGCTACACCCCATCGTGGCCGTATGCGTCTCCGGCGAACGAGCTCGTGTGCAGTGCGCGTCGTCGTGGTCGGCGCCGGTACCCGATCCGCTCCTCGGGGCACTGGTGTGCTGAAACGACGAAAGGCCCCGCCGAAGCGGGGCCCTTCTCGTAGAAGCACGAAAGGCAAGCAGTTTGTCACCACTTGCCTACGGCTCAACCGTATTGGCGGCCTCAGATTGTGTCAAGCACCCCACATTGGCGTGTCGACCCTGACGCGTACGTCCGGCCTGATTTGCACCTTCGCGGGCTGCGTGCCGATCGAACCGGCGCCGACTGCGTACGACTGGATGACGACGTCCTTCGCGTGCAGATCGCTCCGCAGCTGATCGAGCTCGTCGGCAGCAGCGTTGAGGCGCTTGGCTACGTCTGGGAACCCCGGGGCGAGAACGCGCGCGTCACGTCGTAGCGCGTCGGTGTTCACAGGTTTGCTCATAGCGCGTCCGCCTTCCAGCAGGTGCACCGCGGCGCGTAGGGGTAGGTGGTTCCGAAGTAGGCGCCCCGGTCTGACACGGGGCAGTGATTGTCGTGCGGCGCATTCGCGATCACGCTCCGGACGCGGTCGAGCTCATCAGCCGATGCGATGACAGCGCGTTGCAGAAGCATGACCCCACGAGCAAACGCAGTGTCGCTGTCTGCCTCGAAATTGACGCTCTTCCGTAGCGCGTCCGTGTGCACCGGGTCAGTCATCGGACGCCTCCAGCACCTCTCGGGTTGCCGCTTCCACCTGCTGCGCGACGTAGACAAGGCCTGAGTACGTCAGGCGCAGATCGTCCCTCACGCCGTCGCGTCGCGCCTCAGCACGCCCCTCGTACCACCAATCGAGCAGCCGCTTACGGTCGTCCCAATCGAACATCTGGTCACTCATTACGGTCCTCCTGGGTGCGGTGCGTCGAGCGAGCGACGTCCACGGCTCGCCTGGGTACTGCCGCGCTTCAGACTCCGGGGTTCGGTCTCGGCGGTGAGTATGGTGCGCAAGTCGCGCGCTGCGCAGATGTACCCGTCGTTGAACGCTTTCGTCATGCCGCCGTCGACAACGAACGCGGAATCGGCCCAGTCCTGCACCGCTTCGAGTTGGTCGGCGGCGGCACGGAGCATGACGGCGGTCTCGCGGTGAGCTTCGGCATCCTTGAGGAGCACTCCGTACTGGGCGGCGGTGTCGTGGTCAGCTGCGCGCCGGCGCATCTGCTCCGGGTCGGGGGCGGTCATCGTTCGGCTCCTTTCGTGGGACTTCGGTGAAACTGGCGATGATGAATCCGGTGGCGGCAAGGATGGCGACGAAGATCATCGCTGCCCACCGTGGGTCACCCGTCCAGATGCAGAGCGTCGCCAAGGTGACAGCAGTGACGGCGCCGATGAGGAGTCCGATGCGGGACAGGGTGCCCGTCACGAGAACACACCGTCTTCGCCACGTCCGGCGATGATCTCCTCAGCCCGGTCCGCGATGCGGCGCAGTGCCGCGTTGGACAGGGACGTGAACTGGTCGGTGATGATGTGCTCACGACGGAGCGATCGGGGCGGGGGCTGCTCTTCCATGTTCATGCTTCCTCCTCGGGGTCTAGCCAGATGTCGACCCAGTGGCCGTGTTCGTCGGTGCTGGCGAGTTCGGCGCCAGCGATGCGGGGCGCGTCGGGGTGCTCTTCGAGGTACGCCTTCATCGCGATGTCCTGCGGTTCGGGACCTTCCGTTTTCGGGTCGAGGCGGTAGGTCACGCGATCCCACGGGCTGTCAGCGGACATCGGCCTCCTCCTCGTAGGCGATGTCGTGGGCGGGCCAGTACGGGTACCGCCATGGGGACGGCCCAGCAGCCGGGGTGACTGCTGGGCCGTTGTTCGTTGCCTCGTCGAGCATGGCGCGACGGAGAGTGTCGGCGTCGGTCATCCGCCTTCGCCCTTCCCGCCGGGTACGTGCAGCCAGGGCTTCAGCGCGAACTTCGGCCAGTCCGGCGTGAACCACGGGCGACGGTGGGCAGCTGGGTACTCGACCGTCCATGCTCGGCACTCGTGGTTGCAGCCGCCCGGGTCTTCGACGGCGCAGACGGCGAGCGTGTAGTGCTCGTGGTCGGGGCCCTCCGCGATCGTGCCGAGCATGTTGTGCCGGCACGTCGTGTGTGGGCAGGGGCCTTGCACCGGGTGGGGGTGATGCCCGTTGTACCAGCGCACCTCGCCCGGGTGGCTGAGGTGCGGCTCACCCACGGTCGCCCTCCTCCGGTGTCGCGGGCGGCGGGGTGACGTCGCGGATCGTGGACGGGTCGATGTGGTCGTCCGAGGCGCGAACTCCCGACGCAGATACCGCGCCGAGCGCGGTACGGAACCACAACTCATCGTCGGTCTCACCCCAGATTCGCCCCGTGAACGTCGTGCCCGGTGCCATGTCGGCGATGCTCACCGGCTCGGCGGGCGATCGGCCGACCTGCTTGGACTCGAGCAGCGACCGCATGTCGCGGAACAGTCGCCAGCGGTCCTCCGGCTCGCACTCGCCGTCGCCGTTGTCGTAGTGGTCCATCACGGCGATGACTGCCCGAAGGGGCACCATCGGCTCGGCGGGGAGGCCGCCCGCAAACTCGACGCCGCAACCCGCGCCGCATTGATGTAGCCCCTCGTGCCCGCCGTCGAGGAGGCAGATGCACGCATCGTCTTCGTCCTGGTACTCCTCGTGCGGCCATGCCTTCCGCCCGCACGGCTCGGCGGTCGGGGTCGGCTGCGGGAACAGGGCGAGCACGGCGTCGGCCATCTGTAGGTAGATTGCCTGCCCGCCCGGGCCGAGGTCAGTGAACCGAGCGACAGGTCGCACGACCGCGTAGGCCTCCGCCGCGATCTGCTCGCGCGTCGGCGGCTGCACGGTCGCGTAGTGCGCTTCGATCCGCTTGACGAGCGTGGGCAGGTCGTCGAAGTCGAGGTGCGTGCCGCGAGCTTCGTCCGTGTACCAGGTGGTGAGGACCGTCTCGAGGGACGGCTCACTGCTGTCACTTCCGTCAGTGACATGAGTGCCCGCACTGATGGGACTGACGACGCGGTCGGCGCGGGCGTCCAGCCACGACGCCCACTCCTCGCAGTCCGGAGCGACTGGGTCGTGCATCGCACGTGCGTCGGCTGCTGCCTGTCGGAGCGCCCGCGCTGCCTCGGCGCGCTCGTTGTGGTCGATCATGCGGTCCTCCCGTACTTGGCGAGCAGTTGCGCCTTGACGCGTTCGGAGACGCGCATCTGCTTCGCTGCTGCGTTGTCGCCGATCGTCTGTCGGCTGGCGTTGTAGGCGCGGACGTACGCCTGGTACTCGTCCGCGGTGAACTGGCGGCCGCACTGGGTGCACGCTGCCGTCTCCGCAGCGTCTGCCGTCTCGGGCGGGTACACGGCGACGCGGCCGCCGTCGGTCGGGCAGGGCAGCGGCGACCAGTACGACTGCCGCTTCGTGGGCCACCGGGACTTTATGGTCCACACGTTGCGGAGCTCGTCGGACATGTACTCGACGTCCCCGGTCTGGTCCTGCCAGCAGATGTCCTCGAGGTGCGCGATCAGCCAGGTCGCCATGACGGACACGGCTTGGCGGGCGTCGCCGGGGGTGGTGTTCGCAGGCAGGCCGACGACGCGTCCTTCCGCGTTCGTCCACGCGTTCTTCGCGGCGCCGGGTGCCTGCCGGCGGAGGCGTCCGGCCCATAGGCGGACGAACATGACGAGGCTGCCGTAGAGGGTGTTCGCGTCGTTGAACGCGGTCGTGTTGAACGGCAGCGGGGCGTCCTTCGTGCCGGACACTTCGTCGTCGCCGCGGGTGGCGACGGTGATCATCGACACGACGTGTTCGGTGAGGTCGGCGCTGGTCTCGAGCGCTCTCTTCATCGCTTCGTAGTACGGCTCGGAGAAGTGGCCGCGGGTGGCGAACTCGTCCGGGTTGTCGTGCGCGATGCGGGCGGTGGTGGGTGTGGTCATGTGCTCGCTCCTGGGGCAGAACGCGAGAGCGCCGGCCCCGTGGTGGTGGGGTCGGCGCTCTCGCGGATGGGTGGTGCTGGTCAGTCGCCCTTGACGTTGACGATCTGACGGAGGGTGTGGACGACCTCGACGAGGTCGGAGGCGTCGTGCATGACGACGTCGATGGGCTTGTACGCGCCGGGGATCTCGTCGAGGAACGCGTCCGTGTCGCGGTACTCGATGCCGACCATCGCCTCGCGCAGCTGCTCGTGCGTGAACGTCCGACGGGCTGCCGAACGGCTGTATTGCCGGCCGGCGCCGTGCGGGGAACTGTTCAACGCGAGCGCGTTGCCGCGGCCCCGGACGACGTAGGACTTGTCGCCCATCGACCCCGGGATTAGGCCGAGCGTGCCCTCCGACGCGTCGATCGCGCCCTTCCGGGACAGCCACACGTCCTTGCCCCAGTGGCGCTCCTCAGCGGTGTAGTTGTGGTGGCAGTTCACCTTTTCGGACACCTCGACGGCGACGCCGGTCAAGAGTTCGACCTGGGCGACGACGCGGTGCATCATCTCCTCGCGGTTGAGGAGCGCGAAATGCTGCGCCCACCGGAGCTCGGCGATGTACCGGTCGAACTCGGCGGTGCCTTCGACGAGGTACGCGAGGTCGGGGTCCTCGAGTCGGATGTAGTTCCGTGCGGCGTAGCCCTGGGCGACCTTGATGTGGTGCTGCGCGATCTTGTTGCCGACGCCGCGGCTGCCCGAGTGCAGGAACAGCCAGACCCGGTCTTCCTCGTCGACGCTGACCTCGATGAAGTGGTTCCCGGAGCCGAGCGTGCCCAGCTGCAGTCGCCAGTTCGGCGCGTAGGTGGCCGGATCGAAGCCGGCGGCGGCTGCCAGGTCCTCGAGCTCGGCGATACGGGGAGTGGCCGAGTCCGCGATCTTCTGGTTGTACTTGCCTGCGGAGAGCGGGACACGCGCTTCGATGCTCTGGCGCAGGTAGCTGAGGTCGCCGCCGAGCATTTCCCGGAACTCACCTTCGCTGTGCTGCGTGCGGAGCGCGATCATGCCGCAGCCGATGTCGACTCCGACTGCAGCGGGGATGATCGCGCCGACGGTCGGGATGACGGACCCGACGGTCGCGCCCTTCCCGAGGTGCGCGTCCGGCATGAGGGCGACGTGTGGGTGGATGAACGGCATGCGAGACAAGCGCTCGGCCTGCTCACGGGTGTTCGGTTCGAGGATGCTGGCCCAGTTCATGAGCCGCTTGGTGATCTGTTCCATGGGTCTCGTTCTCCTAGAAGGGGGTCTCGTCGTTGTACTCGTTGCCCGGCGTGCTCCACACGTCGTTCTGCTGCGTGCCCGGCTGTGCGGTGTTCCACGCCGGGTCGGTCTGATTACCCGCCGGAGCGCCAGTCGTACCGCCACGGCCGCCCTGGCCCTGCGCCCGGGTGACCTGCGCGGTCGCGAAGCGGAGCGAAGGGCCGATCTCGTCGACCTCGAGCTCGATGCTCGTGCGGGTCACGCCCTCACGGTCCTGGTAGCTGCGCTGCCGTAGGCGGCCCTGCGCGATGACGCGGGAACCCTTCGTGAGACTGCCCGCGACGTGCTCAGCGAAGTCACGCCAGACCGACGCGCGGAGGAACAGGGCGTCCCCGTCCTTCCACTCGTTCGTCTGCCGGTCGAACACCTTCGGAGTGGCAGCGATGGTGAAGTTCGCCACCGCCAGCCCGTTCTGCGTGTACCGCAGTTCCGGATCCGCGGTCAGGTTGCCGACCACGGTGATCACGGTCTCGCCGGACATCAGCGCCGACCTCCCGTGCCCGCGATCACGGCCATCGCGATCACGAACACGACGATCGCAAGTCCCGTCGAGATCCAGAGCGGTGAGAGGACCCACCACCAGGACCACGCGATGGCGCCGGTGAGCTTCAGGACGATGAAGACGATGGTGAGCAGCCCGACGAAGCCGACGCCGCTGCTCTTGGACTGGGTGGTGGCGCTCATGCTGCTGCCCCGAGGTGCTTGTCGAGTTCGAACGGGTTGAAGCCGGACCAGTGCTGCTCGTCGCCGGGCGTGCCGTTGGACACGACGACGACGGGTGCCTGCTGGTGGCCGAGGGCCTTCGCGGCGGCGAGGTTCGCCTCGGTGGTGATGTCGTCCACCTCGAAGGGGATGTCCCGGTTGTTGAGCCATCGCTTGGTGGCGTCGCACGCCTGGCAGTTCGGCTTCGTGTAGACCCGGACGGTGCGGGTCGGGGTGGGGCTGGTCATGCGTTCTCCTGGTTCGTTGAGGGGGTGCAGCGGGCTGCTGCGGGCGATTAGGTGGGCGAGGGTGCGGCGGGTCATGCGTTGATGCGTGCGCACTCGTCGCAGTCGCACTCGTCGTCCGAGTCGGAGTGGATCCAGTCGACTGCTGCGACGGAGAGCGACCCGGAGCCGTACGGGTCGAGGGTGATCTGCACGAAGTGCTCTCCGGTGCAGAGCACGGTGTCCATGTCGCGACCGCGTCCGGGGCGGGTCTCGTCCCGGTAAGTGGTGAGCCACCAGGGATGTGATTCGGACCAGTCGGGCATCGACTCGACACCGTGCTCGTCGCGCGCTCGGGTGACCATTTGGGCGAGAGCCAGCCGCTGTTTCGCGGTCGGCTCCGGCTTGCTCACGACGTCATCCGCTCGTCGGCGGCGATGATCGCGGCGGCGATGCGCTCGGCGTAGGTGAAGCCCGGGTATGACTTGAATCCCTGAGCAAGTCCCCCGGCCGTTGCGGCCAACAAGCCATCGATCGCGTCGAGGAGGTCGGGGTTGCCCGCGGTGCCGACGACCAGGCGGGCGTCCTCGCTGGTGACGTCCGACGCGACATAGAACTCGGCGCGTTCCATGTCGCCGTCGATGGTTCCGAGGTTCTTGCTGCTCGGGACCATGTAGGCAAAGTGCCACCGCCCCTCGCGGGCTTCCTTGCGCCACTTCCCGAGCACGTCGCGGGCCTGCTGGATGATGCTGCTGTCGGTCATGCTGCGTCTCCTGTCCGCGCGTTGCCGCGCTGTCTGTTCCTGACCTGGTTCGCACGCCACCGCCGTGACGCGGCGACAAGCTCCATGCGTCGTTCCAGCGCCATCTCGTCAGCGACCGGGGACGGGATTGCGGCCGCCGCCCGCAGACGAGTGGCGTGTGCTGCGTGCTGCTCCCGCATCCGCCGGTCGTCAGGGCTGCCCGGTAGTTCCCGGAGCAGCTGCTGCTTGTCGATGCCGGCGATGAACGCCCACCACGTGTCGTCGGTCATGACGCGCTCCTCAGGTCACGTTCGGACATCCACTGCAGGTCCTCGGCGACGTACATGCCCTGCACGTCGCCCTGGTTCCGAGCAGCGGCGACCACGTACGCGTCGACGTCCTTCACCTCACCGGTCGCCCGGTTCGTGATCGCCTCGATGAGGACCACCGAAGCAGCCGGCGACAACGGGCCGACGGGCTTCACTGCTCGTGCGAGGAGACCGTGCAACCGAGGCAGGTCACGCACACCAGCAGCGGTCGCTCGTTCTCTGACTGATGCCTCGAACTCGTTGTCCGTCCTCAACGCGACAACGTCACCTACTGGACGGACTTCTGGTTCGTGAGTCATGTCCAGTCCAGGGGTCGGGACGGGATCGGGACGGGACGGGACGGGGTGTTCGGACACCGGATCACGTCCGGCCGGTGTCCCACTGGGACTCCGCTTGGACTGCCGTTGGGATGCCTTCCGGACTCGCTCCGCCTCCCGATCAGCCATCACCTTCTCCCTGCTCGGGTTGTAGGCGAGGAAGTCGTGGATCGAGACGCCGCCCTTCGGGGCCGGCCTGCACTGATCCCGGGGGCTGTCACATCGGTCACCGTGGTGATGCCACAGCCCCACACGGACGAGCTCTGCGACGTCGACGTCGCGGGCGTCGAGCTCGTCGAGTTCGTGCTCCTCGATCACCCCATCGGTGAGTGCCCGTACCGCGTAGTTCGCGGCAAGCACCCACAGGCCGACGCACTGCTGCCGGCGCTTTCGTGGGATGCGGATGACCTTCTGGGAGACGCCGAACTGGTCGTCGATCTTCTGCCACACCATCAGGTCCCTCTCCCTTCTGCAGCGCGGAGTTCAATCCGCGGTCGTTGGTCGTCGGGGTCCTGCTCGAGGAGTCCCTTGTGGCGGCCGCACTGGCACTCGCCGATGACTCGGCGGTGGCACTCGGCGGAGGTGCACTTCCCGGTAACTCCGGACACAGCACCGCACGTGAGTTCCACGTCGGAGAGACGCACGAACACGACGTCGGCGCCGTCCCTGGTGACCGTCACGGACAGGGGCGGTTCGAACTCCGGCGGCACGAACAGCGACAGCCGCTCGAGCGTCCCGCGGGCGGAGAACGTGTACCCGACATCCATCAGTCGTGCAGCAGGCGCCGTTGCTCGCGCACCCGCTCCATCACCGACTCCGGCGGTGCCCAGTACCCGAGCGCACCAGTCGCCGGCACCGGCTCCCGGTACTGCACCGGGTCGGACAGCACCCAGTGGTGCAGGGGCCCGTCCTTGAAGTCGACCTCCGCACTGCCTGGACGGAACCCGCCCAGATCACGGCAGTCCAGACGGGTGCACCCGGCGGCGCTGTGCGACCCGAGGATCGTCACCTCACCGACGATCGCGCCCATCGGGTCCGTCACCGTCGAGGCGATCTCCTTGAAGTGGTCGTGCACGGCGGCGCCGGCGTGGATGAGGATCTTCCCCCGGTAGTACGTCGGCCGGGTCCGGTTCTCGACGAGCTTCCGGCCGGTCACGATCTGCCCCGCGTACGGAGGCCTCACGGTCAGTGCTTTCACGGCAGGACTCCTTCCATGCGCTTGCGCGCTTCGTCTTCGCTGATCTCGTGCACGCCGCCGACGTCGTCGAGCAGCGCCCAGCCCTTCCGGACGGTGTTGAGCGGCGTGCGGAAGTAGCGGCGGGTCGGCCACTCGCGCGGATCCGCCCAGCCGGGGACTGCCCATCCGTCGATCAGGGCGTCGCGGACCTCCGTTGTCTTCCAGCGGTGGCACGTCTCGCCGAGAACGCAGAGGTTCGAGGCGACGGTCAGGCCGCCCTGGGATCGGTTCTTGCGGTGGTCACGCTGTGGCGCACCGCACCAGCCGAGGCAGCGCTGGCAGAGCAGGTCGTCCCGGTCGTTGACGATGGCGTAGGCGCGCTTCTCGTCCGCAGCGGACGGCCGCGGCTCCTTCGGGCCGATCACTTCCGGCCTCGGTCCGACACGATGTCGAGGACATGCTTCGCTAGCGACTGGGCCCGTGATGTGTCCTGCACGCTGTTCGTGAACAGCTTCCCGTCGGGGCTGAGCAGCGGCTCCGCCTGGTTCCGCTTCACCTGCAGCGTCTCCATGATCGCCGGGTCGGATCCCTCTGTGCTGTTGAGGAAGTACGCGACCGGCGGCTCGTCAGACATGCCGTCGCGGCGGAGACGTCCGATCGCCTGTTCGTGCACCTGCGGCGACCAGTCGAGCTCTCCGAACACGGCAGTGCGGGAGGCCTTCTGCAGGCCGTCGACGCCGGCGCCGGAGCGGAGCGACATGATCAGGACGCGTGCGTCGCCGTTCACGAACGCGTCCTGCGCCTCGTCCTTCTGCTTCGGCGACTCGGTGCCGGTGTACATGGCGGGCTTGTAGCCGCTGAGCATGTCGTTCCAGATGTCGTAGACGGCCCGGTGCCAGCCGAAGAGGATGACCTTCTCCTCCGCTTCGAGCAGCAGCCGGACGAACTCGGCGACGTAGGGCGCCTTCGCGATCCCAGTCGCCTCACGCATCTTCCAGTCAAGCTCGCCGGCAGCGCGGAACTTGTCCTGCCTTGATGCGGTGTCGTCGAGGATGAGCCGGGCCATGGCCGCGGCGTCTCCTGCGACCGCTTCAAGTGCGGCGGAGTTCGCGTCGATGAACTGGGGAACCTTGATCGTCTGTGGCAGCTCCCGTCCGACCTCCTTGCGGGTGCGGCCGAGGAGCAACCCCTGCTCGCGGAGGTAGGAGCCGAGCGCGGCGGGGTCGCTGACGGACACGTGGTTGCCGTGCTGCGCACCCCACTCGCGGAGGAACTCATCGCGGGTGCCGAGGACTCCGGACGACAGGATGTCCATCAGGTTCCAGATCTCGCCGCCGTAGTTGTAGACCGGCGTCGCGGTGAGGCCGATCGCGTACTTCGCTTCGCGGGTGATCTGCGCGGCGGCGGTGCCCTTCATCGTCGACGTGCCGGCGCGGAGGTCCTGGAACTCGTCGAAGATCACTGTCTGCGGCCACCCCTGCAGGTGATGCGCCCAACCGGCGATGCGCGAGTACGGGACGATGAGGACATCGGGTCGGTCGCCTGCGATGAACGCCTCGCTCGGCTTCGTGTTCTTCGCCACCTCGAACGTCAGCATCGGGAACGCGTCCTGCAGCTCCGCCACCCAACGTGACGGCAAGTGCGTCGGCGGCACCACGACGGCAGGGAGAGCGTCGTCGTGCGCGAGGGCGAGCAGCCCGGTGAACGTCTTGCCGAGGCCCACCTCATCGGTGAGCAGCAGACGCCCCGACGCGCGGAGCAGGTCGATCGCGGTGAGCTGGTACTCGCGCGGCTCCTTCGCCGGCTGAACCGTGAGCGGAGCGTGCCGTTTGCCCGATGTCAGCGCCTCGACGATCTGCCGCTCACGGTCCGCGTGCCTGTCGGTCGCCGCGGTGAGCATGTGGGCGCTGCGGTCGTCCGCGGCATCGAGCGGCCAGCGGTCCATCATCCATGTGATGTCGCGGGCGGTCTCGTCGGTGGCGAGCATCAGCACACGGCCGGCGGTGGTGGAACGAGATCGGGCGAAGACGCGCTTCGCTCTCACTGCGACGGCCGGCTCGAGCTTCAGCGACCATGCGGGCTTGCCGTTCGTCCACTGGTGCCCAGTTGGGACGTATTCGTAGGTGCCGTAGGTGCGGGTCACAGGGCTGCTCCAATCAGGGAGACGAGATGGACCGGCTTCCCTTCGAGCTCCGTCGGGATCCGGTGGTGTTTGCTTCGGGAGGTGACGAGGATGAGCTCGTCGATCTCGGGGCACTTCGCGTACCGCTGCAGCTGGCGGACGACCGCGGCCCAGGAGCCGTCGATCTTCACCTCGACGCCGATGCCGGGGTTGGCGAAGAGATCGATGCGGGACCGGCCGTCCGATAGCCGGCGCTCACGCTCGGCCGGAATACCGGCGGCCATGAGCGCCGTCCGTATCGACTCCTGCAGGTCGTCCTCGGAAACGAACTGCAGCTGCGTCCGGTCGAGGACAGCGACGACGTCCGCGGCGTTCACCGTTCGTCCTCGAGGTGGCTCCATGTGGCAAGCAGATACCGCTTGGACACCTGCATGACGGTCTGGCCGATGCGCACGTCAACGAGCTCCTGCCCGTTCTCGGTGGACACGGCGACGACCTCGAGGAACGCGGACGGGTTCGCCTTGCTGACCATCCAGTCGCCGGGCTCGACGCTGCTCATGCCGCCACGGCGCGGGGATCGGCCCAGATGAGCAGGGCGCAGCCGAACGGCGGGCGGTCGCCCTTCGGGCTGATGGTGACGTTCGGGCGGTCGAAGCGCATCCGGCCAGGTAGGAACTCCACTGACAGCGGGGAGCCGTTGCGGTCGCGGTGCGGCTCTACGAGCTCCTGCCACCACTTCTGCTCGGGACGGTTGGCGGGCAGCAGCATCACGACGCCGCGACTGGTCGGCCACTCTGCCCAGGCCTTACTGACCCAGGCGTACAGGTTCGAGTAGGGCGGGTTGCACCACACTCGCTCGCCGGCCCACGACTGTCCGAGGCCGTCGTCCTCTCGGGTGAAGTAGCGCTCGCACTTCGCGTTGTGCGGCGCCGCGGCGACATCGAGAGTGAAGCCGCCGAAGCGCTCGTTCCACGGATCGAAGTACTCCCGATGGGTGCCGCGGTCGTCGACCTCGTCAAGCGCTCCGCGAAGGCCGGTCTGCTGCGGGTGGTTCTGCGCTCTGAAGCCAGCGAGCATCAGCCTCTCCTCTCGGTTCGAGTGGGCCGGCCGCGCCCGTAGGTGGGCAGCAGGCCGAGCCGCTTTCGGGTGCGGTGGATCATCGACTGCGATCGGCCGAGTTCCTGTGCGATGTGGGTGTCGCGGACGCCGGCTGCCCAGCGTTCGCGGACGATGGCGTCCTCCTCGGGGCGCATGGGCAGGTGCTTCACCGGTCGATGCCCTCGGTGATGAGCAGCTGCAGGCCGGCGGGCTGTTCGGGCCGGTACTCGATCTCCGGCATCCGCTTGTCCATCAGGGCCGGGGTGTCGTCCGGGACGAGTCCGGCGTCGACGAGCCCGTCGCAGGCGGCCTTCAACGTGGGTGTGATGTTGTCGGCATCTCGGCGGTGGCGTGTGTTCACGACCCAGACGAGCCGCACCGTGCACGTGCCGAGCGCGGGGATCCGCTGCTGCTTGGCGAGCAACGAAGAGGCGGCCCTGACCTTCTTGGTCATGGCCGCCTTCGGTGCCCAGTGGGACCAGCGCTGGTTCTCGGTCAGCGGTGGCCGTTCGAACGGCAGGTCAAGAGTCCACGGCATCGGGTCCTCGTCTCGCTTCCTGGTACGCGCCGCGGATGACGGCGAGGACCTGATCGGTGGCATGCGCTGCTCGAGCGGCTGAGCCGAGTGCGGTGATCGCGTCGACGTCGCCCTGCGTGTCGGCGAGCTCGGCGAGCCAGTCGCGTCCGGACTCGTCGACGAGGTCCGCTTCTTCCGTCACGGGGGTGGCGTAGGCGGAGCGCCCCGTCTCGACGTCGGCAAGGCCGAGGGCCCGCCAGAACGCGTCCATCGTGAAGCCGGGCCACTCGCGGGGCTCCTCGAGCTGCAGACGCACGGACCGGACCTTCGACAGCGTGTACGTGCCGCGGATCGGCATGTGCACGACGGCGTCGACGTCGTACGGGAGGCCCTTCTCGGCCTTCACCTTCCACACCTTGTCGCCGGTGGGGACTGTCTTCCCGGTGCGGGGGTCCTTCCCCATGGCGGCGACTTCCTCGTACCGGGCGGTGATGATCGCCGGGCCGTCGTGGAGGCGGAGGGCGTCGATGATGTCCCGCCAGTGCGCCTTGTGCTTGTTCCAGATGTCGACGCCGATCGTGGCGTCGCCGTCACCGCGGCGGCCGTTGCGAGCAGCACGCTGATTCGCGTCGAGCTGCGCGTTCTCGCTGATCGTGTCCCACACCTTCGTGCCGGAGTCGACGACGAGCAGCGTCGGCTTGTCACCCTTCGGCTCGGCGGCGATGTCGCGGACGATCTGCCGCAGCTGCCGGACGGTGCCGTCGTACTCGACGATGTCGAAGTCGGCGCCGGGGATGAGGCCGTACTCGTCGGGATCCTGCTCGCCGTGGCCGATCCAGTAGGTGCGGCCGATGAGGTCTGACGCTGACGCCTCCGCGGCGAGGAACGACTTCCCCGCGCCTTCCCCGCCGGCAGCGAGGAGCAGTGGCCACGACGGCCTGCCAGTGGGCTTTCGAGTAGCGATCGTCATGCGGTCGCTCCTTCCATGAATGGTGCCCACATGCGGCGCGTGTACTCGGCAGCCGGTTCGAGGAACGCCCGGACGGCGGCCTCGTCGGCCTCGGTCACGTACACGGTGTGGTCGAGGAGGATGCCCTTGCGCGGGAGCAGGTAGAACAGGCGGACGTAGTCGCGGTGGTCTTCGTCGGGGAACGTCTCGACGTCCTCGGCGCTGGGCTTGATCCAGTCGAAGCGGTAGAGCCAGTTGAGGCCGTCGATGGGTTGGCCCCAGCCGTCCGCGAACTCACCCCAGCTCTCCCACGTGTTCGAGTAACCGCTCTGCTGGGCGCCGGTGGCGAACCAGTTGGACTCTGGTCCGTAGTAGTCGTGCTCGGGATCCCACAGGTGCTGGGTCATGCGATGGCTCCTTCCTGGAACATCAACCACGTCGGGGGCTGGAGCGGATCGGGCCGCAGTGCATACCCGGGCCACTCGTCTGCGGCGGAACAGGCGGCGTAGATCTCGAGCGCCTGCCTGACCTTCATGCGGCCGATCTCCGCGAACTCACGGGCGAGCGGGTACACGCCGACGAGGTGGGGTGCGTCCGCTTCGACGACGACGAACTGCATGCGTGCGGTGAAGTCGCCGGTGGCGAGAGCCCAAGCTGCGAGGTACCACTCCTGCTGGATGTGGTAGCCGTGGTTGGCGACGGTGCGGGCGAACTCCTCCGGGGAGGCGACCTTTCCGCTGGTCTTCAGGTCGACGGCGATGGGGTCGTCGGCGGTGAAGTCGGGGAGGAAGTCGAACCTCGCTCTGGTGTCCACTCCGGTGTCGGGGTCGGTGGCGAACACGGACACTTCCGAGTTGCCGGGCTGCTCGAACAGGGCCCGGGCGACGGGGTGCGCGAGGACCGCTTCGGCCATCGCGTTCACCTGGTCGGCGACGGACGCCTTCACTGGGGTGTGGCCGGCCTCACGCTGCTCAGCGATCCACGCCTTCGCGGCCGCCGTCGAGGCGGCACCGTTCGATGCGAGGAGGTCGTCGGGGATCGCGACCGTATCAGCGCCGACCCCGAGGACCTTCGAGTGCACGGCAGTCCCGAGGTCGAACTCCCGCTTCGGGGGTTCCGGGTGGTCGCGGTCGTACCGGTACCTAGCGGGCGACTCGAGCAGCTTCCGTGCCTGAGTCGACGACAGTGCCGGGTGGCGGTGGTACTCCTGCTCGTCCAGGTCGAGCTCGATGCGGCCGGTCATGCGCCGACCGCCGCGACGATCATCATCGCGGGAGGGTTCTGCCCCTTGGCTAGGGCGGCTTCGACAAGGAGGCGCGATGCGAAGCGCTCCGCCATGTCGGGCGTCAAGTCGAGGTAGCTGCCCTCGGGGAGCGTGACGTGCACGTTCCCGTCGACGACGGTGACCTTCGCTGTCCCAGCGTGCTCGGTCGCGCTCATGCTGCGGCCTCCGTAACGTTCGCGGCTTTGCGCATGCATGTGGCGCACTCGAGCCGTCCGGCGACTTCGTAGGCCTGGTATTTGCCGTACCGGTTCTCGTGCTTGCCGCAGAGTGATCGGCGCGAGCCATCGTTGAACAGGTGAGCCTTGTCGTTGCGTCGTGCTCCGTAGCCGTCGTTGACGAGCCAGGTGTGGTCGGTGAGTTGAGGCCGGGCGGGGACGCCCCATGTCGGCGTGTGCGGGCACTTCTTCGTCAGCTCGGGGAGCGCGTCGCGGGGGTGAAGTTCCATGCGCGCGCCGAGCTTCTGGTCGCGCTTCGCCAACGCTGGGTCGGTCCCGTCGTTGAAGTGCTTCCACGCCTGGTCGGCGGTGAAGTCGGTACCGACGACCATCCAGCCCGCCACGCAGCCACACGGTGCGTAGTAGACCCAGTCGAGGTCCGCGGACGGGTAGAGCTTGCCCTCCACCTCGAGGTGCACGGCGCTCATGCGACGGCCTCCATTCGGGTGAAGGGGGCGTGCTTCGCGGCTTCCTCGTCGGTGAACCACCGGTCAGTACCGTGGGCGCTGTAGATGTCGAGCCACGGCTTCGTGGTCTCCGCCGCGGACCTGAACCAGGGCGTGCCGTTCGCTGCCTGGTAGACGCCCTGGACGGTCGGGATCGCGGCGCTTGTGACGGTCGGCTTCCGCAGCTGGAGTCTCGCTTCTGAAGCGGCGATGCGGCCTGCCTCCGCCTGGTCGAACGCACCGGGGGTGATCTCGATGCGCACCGGTTCCGCCGCGGCGAACTGCAGCCGCATCATCGCGATGAGCGCCTGCGTCCCCGCGGTCTGGTGGTTGCCGGCCTGGAAGTTGTGCTCGGCGGCGTCTCGCATCTCGGCGGCGAGCTCATACGAGTTGAGGGTCATCGCCCTTCCTTTCGTTCGTGTGCGGCGATGCCGACGACGGCACCCCAGATGGTGAGGACGACGGCGACGAGCGTCCACCCGTTGACGGTTGCGGGTGCGCAGAGTTGGCCGAGTCCGATGGTGAGCGCCAAGCCGAGGAGGACCAGCGCGCCCTTCACGACCACACCTGCTTCCGGCCCTCAGCGACACGCGACCAGAGCTGGCCGCGAACGCTGGCGTTGGCGTAAGCACAGCAGTCCCCGTCGAACCGGTGTGGCGGGAACCAGGTCCGGACGCAGCGGGTGCCGTACAGCACGATCGGGGCGGTCACAGCGTCGCTCCCGTGAACAGCAGCACCACGATCGTCAGCACGCCCACACCGGTCAGCGCGGTCACGGCGGCGATCGACACGTCCTCGAACGAGCGCTTCACGACGCGTCCTCCCGGGCGCCTGAGGTCTGCTCCAGGCGGCGGACCTTGATCTCGAGAGCTTCGACGCGCTCGCGGCAACGTGCGATGTGGCCCGGACGACCGGCCGCCTCAGCGAGCGCGAGCCGCTCACGCCGGTGCGTCAGCTTGGTCCGCAGCACGCCGATCGAGAGCGACTCGAGCTGCTCGTACTGCCCCACAGGTGATGCGGTCACGACGTCACCGCCAGGCCGAGCATGTTCAGCACGTCGTCGCAGTCGTCACCGAGACGGCGCCGGACACCAGCGGCGACGGTGCTGCGTGCGTCCTCGATCGACGCGGTCCGTCTCGGGTCTTCGGTGCGGAGGTCCTGGGGTGCGTAGGAGGTGATCATGCGTTCGTTCCTTCGACTGCGTGGAGCGCGGGGGCGTCGAGCCGTCCGAGTCGGACGCGGAGACGCTCGAGGCCGCGGATGGTGACGCGCACCTGAGGCGGGTCGATGACGACCAGGCCGGTGCGCGGGTGGTGGTGGGACTGCGGCCGCTCGGCGAGGTAGCCGGAGTCGACTGCGACCTGGCGGGCCTTCCACTTGCCGGGCCCGTACTTGTCCGCCGGACCGCGGAAGATCCAGCCCAGAGACTCGAGCTGGTCGAAGAGGCGCTGACGTCCGGTCTCGATGCCGGCGCGAGCGAGGATCTTCGCCGCGTCGGCGACCTCGTAGTCACCGCTGGCGTCCGCGAGCTCGTCCCACGCTGCAGCCCGCGGCGTGAGCACAGCGATCTGCTCGTCCTTCTGCTCGAGCATCCGAGCGGACGCCTGCAACGCCCGAGCGACGAGCGACGCGTCGTCCTCCGGCGCCGGGGCGACGTACTGCCCAGTTCTCCTGATCGCCGGGAGGACGTCGTGCGTCACCCAGCGCTGGAAGGAGCGAGCCCGGCCCGATCGACTCAACAGCATCAGGGCGTACAGACCAGGCTCGTTCACCACCGTCATTGCCTGTGTGCCGCCAGGGGTGTCCACGGCCGTGGACACCCTTTCGTCAGCTGCTAGCTGCTGAGTGGCGTCGCGGTACTTGCGGATGCCGAGTACGTCGCACGCGTCCTTCGCGACGAACCAGGTCGCCCCGTCGATCACGACGGTTCGCACGGGCGCACCCTCGAAGCGCAACTGCACCACGGCTGCCGCGTTCACCGGTCACTCCTCAGGACGAGCGCCTTGAGGAAGTTGAATCCGGCTTCAGTTCGTGCAGCGAACGCGTCGCGGTCCGCCCGCGGGTAAGACAGCGCCTCGGCTGCTTTGAGCGCGTCGTCGAAGGTGATTGGCAGGTACTCGCTGCGGTTACCTGCACCGCCCAGACGGACCAGTGACCGTTCGTTCTCCTTGGAGCAGGAGTGGGGTCCAGACAAAGCGATGCGCCCGACCTGACCGCCATGGGCCCGCGCGGCCCGCTCGTGTGCCTTCAGCCGCGAGGGCGGGTCAGCAGTAACTCCGACCTTCACGCCGGCGTTGACGTACTCGACGATGTAGAGGTGCTGTTCGGCACCGGCCAGGAGGGTCGAGTCGCGGCCTGCCTTGCGATCCGCGTACTGGAAGACGTCGAGCGCGCTCACCGTCGGTGCCCCTTCCGCGTGTGCTTCCGCTTGGGCTGCGAGCGTCGCGACTGCTCCTGCTTCGCGCGCAGTTCCCGTTGTGCCGCTGCGCGGCCGGCTGCGTACGCCTCTGAGATCGCGGGGTCGGGGTTCATGCCGAGCTCCTTCGGGAGGAAGAGAAGCGGGCGCTGAGCACGACGCGCATGCCCAGCGCCCGCAGGTGCTGATGAAGAGGTGGACGTGCCCGCTCACTGGCGGGGGTGGTCCGTGACGATCCGTCCGACGCGGGCGAGCTCCTTCGTCGGGATGAAGTGCTCCCGGCCAGGCTCGTGGTCGTAACGGACGGTGAGGCCGGCGTCGGTCTCCTTCACGATGGCGCCGCGAGAGTCCGTGCCCCAGGGGCGGAAGTACCGTCTCCTGCTGGCGCTCGGCGCCGGCCGGCTCACCGGCCGCGTCCGTTCTTCCCGATGCCGAGGTGCTTGCGGATCGCGTCGTACAGCCCGAGCCGCGACATCGTCGCGTCGATGCGACGGTCGGCCCGGTAGACGCTGACCGCCCGCTCGGCGACCGGCGTGCCGACCTTCACGGGGTGCTGGAACGGCGGGACCGGTGCCCCGCCGAAGAACGCCGCCCGTTCGAGGCTGGCATGACGGCGGCGCTTCCTGATCTTGCGTGCGGTGGTGCTCATCGGTGCTCCCTTGCTCGTGCGGATGATGGGGAGCGCGTCCGGCTAGGGGTCCGGACGCGCTCAGCAGGACGCAGCGGTTCGACCCGCTGCGCCCCTCGTCCGTTGGTGACCCGGTGACCGCCGGGGTGATGCGTAGTCAGCCCGTCCTCCACGCCAGGCCCGGTAGCCCTTCACTGCGTGGGTGTAGCGACCCGTCTTCGCTCGATGAGCGACTTGCCGGAGGACGGACGCCGTACTGCTGACCGAAGTTGAACTGCCGGCCTCCGCGTTCAAGCGGGCGGCCGGAAACTTGAAGGCGGGAATGCTCGGCCGTCCACCACGACGACCGCGCACACCAGTTGGTTCACCCGCCTGGAAGTAGTGCTCTGTGTAGTTGTCCCGCTTGGTGTCGCCGCCGCAGCCGGCTGGCTGCTGGTGCCTGGGCCTGGAACCCGTTCGAGGTAGGAGCAGGCGACGCGAGTCGTACAGCGCCCGTTTTCGGGCGCAGTAGTCCACCCCGGGGTCGAACCGGGACGAGACCGCCTCCTACGGCGGGTGGACCAGCGGGCTGGTTAGGCCGCGATCTTCGGGATGTCGATGAGGCCGCCCTTGGTGGAGTGCACCTTGACGATGGAGAGGCGCTTGTTCTGGCGGCGCGCGTTCCAGCACCGGAAGACCACTGAGAGCTGCACCGACTCGGGCCACGACCGTCGGGCACGCCGGTTCTCGGCGAACCAGTTCGTCATCGCGATGACGGGATCGCCGGGGCGCAGGCCGACCTTCTGGGATGCGTCCATCCAGAACTCGGTCGCGGCCCCTTCGTCGTACTCAGCGAACCGCCAGTGGGTGTACGTGACAAGCGCAGGCGTGCTGTCAGCGCGGCGGGCGTACTTCGCGCCGATCTCGGCCGACTTGAACAACGCCGGGTGCTCGTAGATGAACTCCTCGAGCGCTGCGTTCGTCGGGCGCATGTTGCGCCCGTTGAGCTGTCCGTTCATCTCGCGCCAGGCGATAGCCGCCGCAGCGGCTACGTGGGTGGGGTTGGACATGCCGTTGATGGTGAGCTGGTCTGCAACCGATCGCTTGGCGCCCGAGTCCATGGTTGCCTGCGCCGTGTCCGGGATGTTGTAGACGACGAACATCTGCACGGGCGTGTTCGCGCGGATGACAGCCTGCATGCGGTTCTGGCCGTCCTGCATCTTCTGTGGGTCGTGCTTGGGGCCCCGGAACTTGATGGCCTCACCGTTGAGCTGCCACCGGCCGGCTGCCATGTCGGCGGCGAAACCGCGGATGTTCGCTTCCTTGAGCTTCCGGTTCCCCGTGTTCAGTCCGAGCCAGGCTCGGGCGAGGTCCGGCGTGACAGTGACGACGTCGAACTCGGGCGCTACGATGGAGTCGTTCATTGATCAGTCCTCCGACTGGTTGAAGTTGTCGAGTAGGTCCTGGCAGACCTCGACGGTGAACATGAGGTGGCCCCTGATGAGGGAGGCCACCTCTTCTTTGTTTCGGGCGTAGCGATCGTCGGCAGCGATGCGCTGAAGTCGCTCGGCGAGCTTGCGGGCGTCCCAACCCGCGTTGCGGGCGGTGTCCGTCAGCGGGGAACGACGGGGTGCTGGCTTCTCGGCCGGCACGTTGTACGTCTTCCCGTCGACGCCCGTCACCGTGCGAGGTTCGGGCGTCGGAATCTCGGCACCGATGTCGCCGACGGTTACTTCGCCCGTGGCCTCGTTGAGAAATCCATCGTCCGGCGACCACTCCCCTGTAGTCGACGGTGAACGGCCATCTTCGTCGCCCCCGACTGGCGGAGCCGTTTCGGCAGGTGTAACAGGTGTTACAGGTGCGAGGTCACGCGACACGGTCATGTGCGACGTCCCAACGATCGGTGCGATCGCCCTGACGCTCATGCCGGCCTCTGCCAGTTCACGAACAATCTCGCGACGCAGTTCGACGCCGACCTTCGCCAGCGCGTCGCCGAACCTGTCCTGCGCGTAAGCGCCGTGCGACTTGTACCCGAGTGCGGCGTACGCCTGACGTTCGATCGCCTCGCGGATCATCGGCATGACCGCGACGTAGTTGTCGCCGATCGTGTCGAGTCGGAGACCGATCCGAGTGGAGATGCGCTCGGCTTCGTCCCTCGTCATCACCGCGGGGAGAACGATGCTCACGATGCCCTCCTGATCTTCTTCCTGCTGGGCGGTGCCCAGGAGTCCTGCCGTTCGGGTTGCAAGGCCGCCCGAACTTCTGAGAGGCGGTAGCGGTAGAGCTTCCGAACCTTGAGGTACGGGATGTCTCCGCTGTGCGTAAGGCGGTGGATGGTGTCGGTCGAGACGCCGAGAGCGACCGCCAACTCCTTCCGACTGATGTCCGGCTCGTCGGTCATGCGGCGGCCGCACCCGGGGGCGCGCTTGCTGCGATGAGGTCGACCAGGCCAGTGCCGAGAGCGGTCGCGATGATGTCGAGCTCATCGATGGTGAACGCGGACTGCGCGTTCAGCCGCCGAGTGAGCGTGGTCAGCGGGATTCCGGTCGCTGCCGAGAGCCAGACGCGGGACTGGCGCATGCGGCCGAGTCGAGCGAGTACCTCATCAGCCACGACCCGGGATGTCGGTGTCGTCGTCGTGGTTGCCATACAGAAACCATGCCACTCGGGTTTCCATACGGCAACCCCGTTTCCACTATTGACACGGAGTTTCCATAATCGGTACTGTTTCGACCATGCCAGCAACTGCACGTCCCGAACCCAGTGCGATCACCAAGGAGGTCGCCGCGATTCTCACCGGCGTTCTCGCGCGCCGAGGGGTCGAGCAGCAGGAACTGGCCGCCGCCGTGGGCGTCTCGCGATCGCAGATCTCGCGGATGCTCGCCGGGAGCAAGCACTGGGACGTCGACCAGTTGGGTGCCGCGTGCGACTTCCTGGGACTCGACGTGCTTGACGTGCTGCGCGAGGCAGCGAGCGCGGTCGAAGATCGACGAGATGTCAGTGCCTCCACTGAGGATGACGAAGCGGACATCGACGTCACCAACGAAGTCCGCTCGGCGTGGGGCCGCGCGGCACACAAGGGGCCGCGAAAGGCGGACGTCCCCTACGCCGACTGAGGGGAAAACCATGCGCGACCTGATCCAACTCGCGGCGTCGTACGGCGTCCGCATCGAGCTCTGCCACATCACGGACGCGAATGGCTATTACGACCCGGATGCCGGCAAGGTGCTCATCGACATCGCACTGACCCCCGATGAAAAGCGGTCAGTCATCGCGCACGAACTCGGCCATGTGCACCACGGCCATGAGTGCGGCGGTGAGCGTGACAGCCGCTTCGAGCGACAAGCTCGCGCATACGCCGCCCACCTGCTCGTGCATCCGATCGACTACGCCGATGCGGAACATGTCAGCGAGGACGCCTTCCACATCGCCGAGGAACTGGGGGTGACCGTAGAGGTCATTGACGACTACCGGTCCATGTGCGTACAACGCCTCGGAGAACGCACCTACAGCCGATCCGCTCGCGGCCGACTGACCAACGAGCTTGCTCGGGCCCTCTCCTGACCTCCCCATCAGGCCATCTGCATCCTGTTGCCGCGGATGTAGCCGGGGCTACAAATCGCGGCGATTCCGCGGTACTTTGGGCCATGCTGCCGATGATGGCCGCAACCTCCTGCATCCGCATCCGGACGGGGAAGGACCGCTCCACTGCGGTCGGAACACCAACTGATTCAAGCCCCGTTACTCACCCCAGCATCGCTGACACAGCGACACGAAGGCCCTCGTCCGACGGACGGGGGCCTTCGTGATGTCGACGGTGTCCCGGAAGGAGCGGAGCCCGCCGCAGCCAGCTCTCCCCCGGGCAGCTGTGTCACGATCACCTCGTGATGGAGATGTCGGCCGAGGACTTCGAGCAGCTGGTGACCGACGAACTCGACCTGCTGCCGGACGAGATGGTCGACGGGCTCGACAACGTCGTCTTCGTCGTCGAGGACGAACCCGAGGACGGCTCTGACCTGTTCGGCGTGTACGACGGCGTCGCCACGACCGAGCGCGGCCAGTACGGGTTCGGTGAGCTGCCCGACCGGATCGTCGTCTTCCGGAAGCAGCACCTGGCGGAGTGCGACACCCTCGACGAGCTCAAAGACGAGGTGCACACCACGCTCGTCCACGAGATCGGACACTTCTACGGCATCGACGACGAGCGGCTGCACGAGCTCGGTTGGGCATGAGTCGAGGGCGACGACCGCTCGATGCTCAGGTCCGCACCACCAGGTCGGCGAGTGCCACCGGCTGCTCCGCCGCGATGAACGCCTCCTCCTGCGCGGCCCATCGCTCCCACTCGCGCGCGAACGCGGCGCCGTCCCGGCCGATCGCCCGGTCCCACCGCACCGCGTCGTCGGCCTCGAGCCACACCCGCACGGTGGCCAGCGGCGCGGCGGCGCGGGAGAGCGCTCCGCACCCTTCGACGACCAGCGCCGCGTCGGGGTCGAGCGCCCGCCATCCGGACGGCCGGTCGGCCTGCCAGTCCCACCCGCGGTACCCGGACGGGGAGCCGAGCACGTCGGTCACCACGGCCTCGGCGGCGGCCCGCAGACCGTCCCACCCGGGGTAGAGGTCGTCGAGGTGCACCACCTGCGCGCCGAGCGCGGCGGCGAGCGCGTTCCCGAGCGTGGTCTTGCCCGTCCCCGACCGTCCGTCGACGAGCACCACCACACGGCCGCGGGCACCGGCACCGTCCCGACCGACACCGCCCGCACCGGCGGCGTGGACCCGTGCCACGACCTCGTCGACCACACCCCCGACGTCGGACGTGCTCCCCGCCGGCTCCTCAGGCACGCCAGGTCCCCGCGGCCACCGCTACGGTGGTGGCCACCGCTCCGAGGCCGACCAGCACGCCGACCATGGCCCACTCGGGACCGGCGAACCGGACGCTGCGCGCCCAGGTCCGCCGTCCGGGAGCGCCGAACCCGCGCGACTCCATCGCCACCGCGAGCGTCGTCGCCCGCCGGAGCGCCAGCACGAGCAGCGCGAACGCCATCGACGCGCCGCGCCGCAGACGACCGGTGTCGGCCACGCCCCGGGCTCGCCGTGCGCTGCCGAGCTGTCGCCAGTCGTCGCCGAGCAGGGTGGTCATCCGGATCGCCGCGAGGGCGCCGAGCACGAACCGCGACGGCAGCCGGAGCAGTTGCGCGAGCCCGTCGGCGAGGTCCGTCGGGTCCACCCGCACGAACAGCGCGATCGCGGGCAGTCCGACCGCGAGCACGCGCAGCGCGGTCGCGAGGGCGAGGGCCAACGACCCGTCCGTCACGTGCGCGAAGCCGACGTCGAACCACTCCCGTCCAGAGGGACGGCCGTACAGGGCGATGCTCACCGCCGTCAGCGGCACCGCTGCCAGCAGCGGGACCGTCCGCAGCAGCAGCGTCCGCGGCGGGATCCGGAGGAGCGGCAGCAGCAGCACCTCGAGCGCGAGCGCGACGGCCGCCGACACGACGTCGAGACTCAGCACGAGGCACAGGCCGAGTGCCAGCACGCCGAGCAGCGACGCCACGGGCTGCACGCCGTGGATCCCGCGGGGGCGGACGGGAGGCTCGGCCCACCCGGGCGGTCCGGCCGCTGCCCCGGGGGTCGTCGCGCTGGTGGGCTCGGTGCTCGTGCTGCTGCGCCGGCCGGCCGAGACGACCGAGACGACCGGCGCGGCCGGGTCGGTCCGGGCGGCCACCCCGGAGCGAGCAGCCGAGTCGGTGGCGGCGGCCGAGTCGGTCTCCGCGACCGAGTCGGTCTCCGCGACCGCCGCGACCGTCCGACCGGCGGCTGCCGCTCCCGTGTGCCGCAGCGGGTCCTGCCCCCGCGACCCCGCTGCGCGGACCCCGTCGGCACCGAGCACGACCTCGTCCGCGTCGAGCGCCCGCACGAGGTCGCGGTCGTGCGTCACGGCGACCACGGCGGTGCCGGCGTCGGCGAGTGCGCCGATCCGCTCGACCACCGCCTGCCAGGTCGCCCGGTCCTGCCCCGAGGTCGGTTCGTCGAGCACGAGCACGGGTGGCTCGGCGGCGATCACGGCCCCGATCGCGAGTCGGCGCTGCTCACCACCGGACAGGCTGAACGGGTGCTGGTCGGCGAGGTGCGCCAGGTCGAAGTCGGCGAGCACCCGGTCCACCCGGTCGTCGACGTCGTGGTGACCCACGGCGCGTGGACCGGCGGCGAGCTCCTCGCGGACGGTCCGGGCGATGAACTGGTGTTCGGGGTCCTGGAAGACGGTGCCGATCCGGGCGGCGAGCTCGCGGCTGGACCACGCCGAGGGGTCCTCCCCCGCGTCCCCTCGGAGTGCTGTGGTCGCGCGGAGCGAACCCGCTGCGGGTCGGAGGAGCCCGCCCAGGGTCAGCCCGAGCGTGGACTTCCCGACCCCGTTCGGACCGGTGATCGCGATGACCCGGCCGGCGCGGACGGTGAGGTCGATCCCCCTGCCGATCTGCGGTCCCCGGCCCCGCGCCGTCCCGAGGGCCGACGCGACCAGGCGATCGGTGCCTCCCGACCGGTCTGCCGCGTGGGCACGGTCCGTGCGGCGACGTGCCGAACCGGGTGCGGGCTCGCTGCCCGGCACCCAGACGCCGGCCGCGGTGAGCGCCGGTCCGTGGGCGGCGAGCACCTCGGCCGGAGGCCCGTCGGCCACGACGCCGCCGGCCGGTTCGAGCAGCACCAGGCGGTCGACCAGGTCGAGCCAGGTGCTGATCCGGTGTTCGACGACCAGGAGCGTCGCGCCGGACTCCTCCAGCACGGCACGGACGGCGTCGTGCACCTGCGCGACCCCGTCCGGGTCGAGGTTCGCGCACGGCTCGTCGAGCACGAGGGCCCCCGGGCGCATCGCGAGCACCCCGGCGAGTGCCAGCCGCTGCCGCTGCCCGCCCGACATCGCCGTGGTGGACCGGTCGAGCGGCAGGTCGAGCCCCACGACGTCGAGCGCAGCGCGGACCCGCGGCCAGATGGCCTCCGGTGGCACACCGGTGGCCTCGCACCCGAAGGCCACGTCGTCGCCGATCCGGGACATCACGGTGTGCGCCTCGGGGTCCTGCATCACCAGACCCACCCGGCCGCGCGCGCTGCCGGGCGCGGCCCCGTCGACGAGCACCTCACCCTGGACCGCGGCGGCCGTGTCGTCGTCCGGATCGGGCTCGTCGGGCAACACGGCGGCGACGGCTCGGAGCAGGGTCGACTTGCCGGCGCCGGACGGTCCGACGATCGCCACGCGTTCGCCGGGTTCGACGGTCAGCTCGACCCCGCGCACGGCCCAGGCGTCACGCGATGCATACCGCCAGCCCCAGTCGCGGAAGGTGATGCGGGCCGCTGGTGTGGCGGTCACGGACCCAGGGCCGGCAGCGGCTGCCGGTGCGGTCGTCACGCCGGGGTTCGGGCCGCACGCTTGGTGTGCTCACGGCCGGCGGCGAACGACGAGAGCAC
Organism: Curtobacterium sp. MCBD17_021; assembly: GCF_003234525.1. NCBI lineage: Bacteria > Bacillati > Actinomycetota > Actinomycetes > Micrococcales > Microbacteriaceae > Curtobacterium > Curtobacterium sp. MCBD17_021. The sequence goes on from NZ_QKTS01000005.1 coordinate 60,704, forward strand.
GCCCGTGGCCGCGAGCGCGCGGACGATGAGCCACGAGCCGAGGCCCGCGATCACGGCACCCGAGATGACGGCGCACACGACGTACACGGCCTTGAAGCCGGCGTCGAGCCCCGCGTACCAGAGCAGCGAGTCGTTGATCCCGAGCGCGAGGCCCGCGGCGGCCCCGGCGAGGACGATCACCGGCAGTCGGTAGACGCGGTAGAGGAACACCGCCAGGACGAGTTCGGCGCCGAGGCCCTGCACGAGACCGGCCTCGAGCGTGAGCCAGCCCCACTGGGTCCCGAGCAGGGCCTCGACCGACGCCGCGACCATCTCGGCGTACAGGGCGGCCCCGGGCTTCCGGACGACGATCGCGACGATCGGGCCGGCGAGCAGCCAGACACCGCCGAAGAGCGACTGGGACCCGGGGAGCACGAGCGCGGCGGCGGCGCTGATCGGCTCGTAGCCGAACTCCCAGAGCTTGAAGACGACGCCGATCGCGACGGCGAGGACGCTCGCGACGACGATGTCCACGACCCGCCACCGCAGTGAGCGGGTGGCCTTGGTGGACGGTACTGCGGACTGCATGACAGCAGGCATGACCTGGACTCCTCCCTGCGCCGGCATGATCCGGATCAGGTTCGACGGTCGGAGCGCCGTTCGCTCCCTCTCAGCCCGGTGGACCCGGACTCCCGTGTGTGTCCCGCCAGTGTAGTGGCGATGAGGTCATGGGACGCGACCACTGACGGCCAGGAGGCACGGTGCGGATCCGCACCGTGCCTCCCGGCCGTCACAGGGGTCAGACCGTCACTTCTTGAGCGCGCGGATCAACTTGGCGAGCACCTTGCCGGTGACCCAGATGACCGGGATGCTCACGGTGAGGAGCGAGATGAGGTTGGGCTCGAAGGCCAGGTCCTGCCCAGGGCGGCGGACGTACGCGCCGACCGGGAGCGAGACGGCACCGCCGCCACCGCCGCCAGCGCCGTCCTCGTCGGCGTCGGAGCCGCCGCCGAAGCCGTACCAGTTGACGGAGACGGGGATCAGCGTGCTGTCCCCGACGTCCACCGGGTCGCCGTAGTTCGAGGCGACGCCGACGGGCCGCACCTTGTCTGCGATCTGCGTGACGATGTTGGTCATGGCGGCGACGCTACTCCGCGAGCGCTGGCTGTCCGGTCGTCCGTGACGAACTGTGGAGAAGTCGTGCGAGGCCATCGGCGGTGGCGGACGGGGCCACTGCACGGCACGACGCGGTGGGGAGGGAGAACGCTCCACAGTGCGCGGTCCGAGCCCGGACATCACAGGGGCCCGCCGATACGTTGGCCACGTTCACCCCTTCTGGAGGCACGTTTGCACACCTGGCCCGGCAACCCCTACCCGCTCGGCGCGACCTACGACGGCAGCGGCACCAACTTCGCCGTGTTCAGCGAGGTCGCCGAACGGGTCGAGCTCTGCCTGTTCGACGCCGACGGCACCGAAGAACGCGTCCGCCTCGTCGAGGTCGACGCGCACGTGTGGCACGCGTACCTGCCCACCGTCGGCCCCGGGCAGGAGTACGGCTTCCGCGTCCACGCCCCGTACGACCCGGCGAACGGCCTGCGCTCGAACCCGGCGAAGCTCCTGCTCGACCCGTACGCCAAGGCGACGAGCGGCGACATCGACTGGGACCAGTCCCTGTTCTCGTACACGTTCGGCGACCCGGACTCGACGAACGACGAGGACTCGGCGTCCCACATGATGAAGGGCGTCGTCATCAACCCGTTCTTCGACTGGCAGGGCGACCGCGCACCGCGGATCCCCTACGGCGAGACGGTCATCTACGAAGCGCACGTCAAGGGCCTCACCGAGACGCACCCCGACGTCCCCGAAGAACAGCGCGGCACCTACGCCGGCGTGGCCCACCCGGCGGTCATCGAGCACCTGAAGCGGCTCGGCGTCACCACCCTCGAACTCATGCCGGTGCACCAGTTCGTGAACGACTCGACCCTGCAGGACAAGGGACTGTCGAACTACTGGGGCTACAACACGATCGGGTTCTTCGCGCCGCACTCGCACTACTCCGCCGCGGGCGACAAGGGCCAGCAGGTGCAGGAGTTCAAGGCGATGGTGCGCGAGCTGCACCTGGCCGGCATCGAAGTCGTGCTCGACGTGGTCTACAACCACACGGCCGAGGGCAACCACCTCGGCCCGACGCTGTCCTTCCGCGGGATCGACAACGCCGCGTACTACCGCCTGATGGAGGACGACAAGCGGTACTACCGCGACTACACGGGCACGGGCAACTCGCTCAACGTCGGCCACCCGCACTCGCTGCAGCTCATCATGGACTCGCTCCGCTACTGGGTGACCGAGATGCACGTCGACGGCTTCCGCTTCGACCTCGCTGCCGCGCTCGCCCGTGAGTTCTACGAGGTGGACCGGCTCGCGGCGTTCTTCGAACTGGTGCAGCAGGACCCGATCGTGTCCCAGGTCAAGCTCATCGCCGAGCCGTGGGACGTCGGCCCCGGTGGCTACCAGGTGGGCAACTTCCCGCCGCAGTGGTCGGAGTGGAACGGCAAGTACCGCGACACGGTGCGCGACTTCTGGCGGGGTGAGCCCTCGACGCTCGGCGAGTTCGCGTCGCGCATCTCCGGGTCCGCCGACCTCTACGAGCACGACGGCCGCACGCCCAAGGCGAGCATCAACTTCATCACCGCGCACGACGGCTTCACGCTGTACGACCTGGTCGCCTACAACGACAAGCACAACGACGCCAACGGCGAGGACAACAACGACGGCGAGAGCCACAACCGGTCCTGGAACTCCGGCGTGGAGGGACCGACGGACGACCCCGCCGTGAACGAACTCCGTCTCCAGCGCCGACGCAACTTCCTCGCGACGCTGCTCCTCAGCCAGGGCGTCCCGATGATCGCGCACGGCGACGAACTCGGACGCACCCAGCAGGGCAACAACAACGTCTACGCGCAGGACTCCGAGCTGAGCTGGATCGACTGGGCCGCCGCCGACGACGAACTGATCCAGTTCACCGCCGACGTCGTCAAGCTCCGCCACGACCACCCGACGTTCCGCCGGACCCGGTACTTCAACGGCCGTCCGGTCCGTCGTGGCGAGGGCGAGCCGTTGCCCGACGTGGTGTGGCTGACCCCGGCCGGCGACGCCATGCAGCCCGAGGAGTGGGACTCCGGCTTCGGCAAGAGCGTCGGCATGTACCTGAACGGCGAGGGCATCCGCGGCCGCGACGCCCGCGGCGAGCGGGTGACCGACGTGGCGTTCCTGACGTACTTCAACGCCCACGACGGGGTCGTCACGTTCACCCTCCCACCGGAGGAGTACTCCCCCGGCTGGACCGTCCGGATCGACACCGCGCAGCCGGGTGCCCGCGACGACGTGCTCGAGGCCGGCGACGCGCTCGACGTGCCCGCCCGGTCGATGATCGTGCTCCGCGCCGAACCGGAGCACGAGATCCAGCGGACGCCCGTCGACACCGCGCAGCAGGACGAGCCGGCGCACCCCGCCGCCAGCCCGGCGAACCCCGCGGGATCGGCAACGCCCAGTGCCGCGGGGACACCCGACGCTGCCGGGACATCCAGTGCCGCCGGGACGCCCGGTGCCGCTGACGTCGCCCCGACGATGTCGAGCTCGCCGACGAGCACGACGGCGGCGAGCACCCCGCCCGCAGAACCCGAGCCGGCTTCGTCCGCGACGACGGACGACGCCGGAACCGAGACCCCTGCCACATCCCCCTCCGACGACGCTGCGTCCGAGCGCGACGCGCCCGGCGCCGCCGGAGCCGACACCCCTGGAAGTGCCGCATGACCCGCCGCAACCCGACCTCCACCTACCGCCTCCAGGTCACGGCCGACTTCGACCTCGACGCCGCCCGCGACGTCGTGGACTACGTCCGGGACCTCGGCGCCGACTGGCTGTACCTCTCCCCCGTCCTGCAGGCCGAGCCGGGCTCCGGCCACGGGTACGACGTCGTCGACCACACGCACGTCGACACCGAACGCGGTGGCGACGACGCCCTCCGGGCGCTGGCCGAGGCCGCACACGCGGCGGGCCTCGGTGTCCTGGTCGACGTCGTCCCGAACCACGTCGGTGTGGCCACGCCCGCGGTGAACCCGTGGTGGTGGTCGCTCCTCGAGCACGGCCAGGAGTCCCCGCTGGCGTCGGCGTTCGACGTCGACTGGGCGGCCGGCGGCGGACGCATCCGCATCCCGGTGCTCGACGACCGACTGCTCGACGGCGTCACGCTCGACACCGGCGACGCTGACGGCGCGCCCCGCCTGCTCGTCGGCGAGACCGCGTACCCGACCGCTCCCGGGACCGTGCACGACGGCGACGACCTCGAGACCGTGCACGCGCGGCAGCACTACGAGTTCGTGCACTGGAAGCGTGCCGACTCGGAGCTCAACTACCGCCGGTTCTTCGCGGTGAACACCCTCGCGGCGATCCGCGTCGAGGAGCCCGAGGTGTTCGCCGCCTCGCACGGCGTGATCGGCTCCTGGTTCCGGGACGGCCTCGTCGACGGTCTGCGCATCGACCACCCGGACGGTCTGACCGACCCGGCCGGCTACCTCGACGACCTCGCTGACCTGACCGGCGGCGCCTACACGCTCGTCGAGAAGATCCTCGAGCCCGGGGAACTCCTGCCCTCGTCGTGGCCCGTCGACGGCACGACCGGCTACGACGCGCTCGGGTACATCGACCGCGTGTTCGTCGACCCCGCGGGTGAGGCCCCCCTCACCGCGCTCGAGGACCGTCTCCGCGGTGCGCACGTGGCCTGGCAGGACCTGACCCGCGGCACGCGCCGCGGCATCGCCGACGGCATCCTGAACAGCGAGGTCCGTCGTCTCGCCCGCCTGCTCGTCGTCGACCCGGTCGTGCAGGCCGACGGTGCGCCGCTGGACGAGGAGCGGATCGTCGACGCCGTCGCCGAGGTCGTGGCGAGCTTCGAGGTCTACCGGACCTACCTGCCGGAGGGCATCCACCACCTCATCGAGGCGCTCGAGGTCGCCGCGGAGTCCCGTCCGGACCTCGCCGACGTCATCGACCGCATCGCGCCTGCGCTGTGCGACGGGGACGACGCCGCCGCGATCCGCCTGCAGCAGACCAGCGGCATGGTGATGGCGAAGGGCGTCGAGGACACCGCGTTCTACCGGACCTCCCGCCTGTCCTCGCTGAGCGAGGTCGGCGGCGACCCGAGCGTCTTCGCGGTCACCCTCGACGAGTTCCACGCGGCCCAGCGCGAGCGCCTGGCCAGCTGGCCGCTCGCCATGACCACGCTCACCACGCACGACACGAAGCGCAGCGAGGACACCCGCGCCCGCATCGCGGTCCTCGCTGAACTCGGCGAGGAGTGGACGGCGACGTTCGACCGGCTGAACGCCCTCGCCCCGCTCGAGGACGGCGTGTTCGCGAACCTGCTCTGGCAGGCGATCGTCGGCGCCCGCCCGGCCTCTCGCGAGCGTCTGCACGCCTACGCCGAGAAGGCCTCGCGCGAAGCCGGCGACAGCACGACGTGGACCGAGCCGGACGAGGCGTTCGAGCAGCAGATGCACGCACTGGTCGACGCGTCGTTCGACGATCCGGCCGTGGTCGCCGAGCTGGACGCCCTCGACGAGCGGGTCACCGCGGCGGGCTGGTCGAACGGCCTCGGCGCGAAGATCCTGCACCTGACCGCGCCCGGCGTCCCCGACGTCTACCAGGGCACCGAGGCGTGGGACCGCTCCCTCGTCGACCCCGACAACCGTCGTCCGGTGGACTACGCCGAGCGTCGGCGGGTCCTCGCCACGCTCGACGGTGCGGACCACGACGGCCCCGACGCCCTGCCCGGCATCGACCTCGACGCCGCCGCGAAGACCCTGGTCACGAGTCGGGCGCTCCGCCTCCGCCGAGACCACCCGGAGCTCTTCACCCGGTACGTCCCGCTCGACGCCACGGGCACGGCGGCCGACCACGTGGTCGCGTTCGACCGTGGCGGTGCCGTGACGGTCGCCACCCGGTTGCCGCTCGGTCTGGCGGCCGTCGGCGGCTGGGCGGACACCCTGCTGCACGTCGTCCCCGTCGAGCGCGTCGACCTGTTGACCGGCAGGCGTTTCCCGGCCGACCGCGACCTGCTGCTCGATGAGCTGCTCACCGACTTCCCGGTCGCGCTCCTCGTCCCGGCCGACGTCGTCGACGGCGCCGGGCACGACGCGGCCCTCGGCGCCGAGGACGCCCGGCACGCCGGCACCGGCGCCAGCGCCGGCACGACCACCAGCACCACCACCGATGACACCGAGACCGACGCGCAGGCCGAGGTCGAGATCCTGGAGGGTCACGCATGACCAGTCCTGCCCGCTACGGCGTCTGGGCCCCCGAGCCCGAGAACGTCCGCCTCGTCGTCGACGGGACCGAGTACCCGTTGACGCGCGGTGACGACGACTGGTGGACCACCGACGAGGTCGTCCCCGTCGTCGGCGCTCGCTACGGCTTCCGCATCGGCGACGACGACGCCGTCCGTCCCGACCCGCGCAGCCGGTTCCAGCCCGAGGGCGTGCACGGCCCGTCCGAGGTCGTCGACCCCGCCCGCTTCGCCTGGACCGACGACGCCTGGACCGGTCGCCCGGCCCGCGGTGGGGTCGTCTACGAGATGCACGTCGGCACCTTCACCCCCGAGGGCACCCTCGACGCCGCCGCCGCCAAGCTCGAGCACCTCGTCGAGCTCGGCGTGGAGTTCGTCGAGCTCCTGCCGGTGAACGGCGTCAACGGCGAGTGGAACTGGGGCTACGACGGTGTCGCCTGGTACGCGGTGCACGCGCCGTACGGCGGCCCGGACGCCTACGACCGCTTCGTCGACCGGGCGCACGCGCTCGGTCTCGGGGTCATCCAGGACGTCGTGTACAACCACCTCGGCCCGAGCGGCAACTACCTGCCGCTGTACGGTCCGTACCTGGTGCAGGGCCTGGCGAACACGTGGGGCGACTCCGTCAACGTCGAGCACCCCGAGGTGCGCCGGTACGTCCTGGACAACGTGCGCATGTGGTTCCGCGACCACCACGTCGACGGGCTCCGGCTCGACGCCGTGCACGCCATCCGCGACACCACGCGACCACACATCCTGGCGGAGATGGCGAGCGAGACCGACGCGTACTCGGCGTTCACGGGCAAGCCGCTCTCGCTCATCGCCGAGTCGGACCTCAACGACCCGGTCATGTTCCGTCCGCGCGAAGCCGCGGGCTACGGGCTCGCCGGGCAGTGGTCGGACGACTTCCACCACGCCGTGCACGTCGCCGTCACGGGCGAGACGAACGGCTACTACGCCGACTTCGCTCCCCTGACGGCGCTGGCGAAGGTCCTCGACCAGGGGTTCTTCCACGACGGCACGTGGTCCTCGTTCCGGGGCAAGCGGCACGGTCGTCCGATCGACCGGGGCACCTCCCCCACCACGGCGCTCGTCGTCGCGAACCAGAACCACGACCAGATCGGCAACCGGGCAGCCGGTGACCGCCTGGCCGCGACGGTGTCGGACGAGGGGCTGGTCATCGCGGCGGCCCTGACCCTGCTCGGCCCGTTCACGCCGATGCTGTTCATGGGCGAGGAGTTCGCCGCGACGACCCCGTGGCAGTTCTTCACGTCGCACCCGGAGCCCGAGCTCGGCAAGGTGACGGCCGAGGGTCGCATCAAGGAGTTTGCGGAGCACGGCTGGGACGAGTCGACGGTCCCGGACCCGCAGGACCCGACGACGTTCACGAACTCGAAGCTCGTCTGGGCCGACGCCGAGTCGGAGCGTGGCGCCCGGATCCTCAACGCCTACCGCGTGCTCGTCGCCCTCCGCCGGACCGACGAGGCCTTCGTCGACCACCGGTACGAGGCGAACGCCGTCCGGTTCAGCGAGGACGAGCGCTGGCTCGTGCTCACCCGGGGGCTCCTCGGGCCGACCGCGGCACCGGTGCACGTGGTCGTGAACCTGTCCGACGGTACGGCCGAGGTCCCGCTCGTCGGCGCCACGGGCGAGGTGCTCTTCAGTTTCGGTGACGCCGATTTCGACACGGACGGCGTCCGCTTCGGCGGTCGCGGACTGGTCGTGGTGCGCTGACGGCACACGTCACCGACAGACGGACGGGAGGCCCGGTACCAGTCGGTACCGGGCCTCCCGTCTGCCGTCGGCGGCGTCCGCGCGGACGGGCCCGCGACTACGCGGGGCGCGACGCGGGGCTGACGCTCTTCGAGGCGTCGCGCTCCGGGATGTCCCCGAGCGCCTCGTCGATGGCTGCGAGGGCGTCAGCATCGAGCTCCACGCCGGCGGCCTTGACGTTGTCGGTGACCTGCTCCGGACGGGATGCGCCGACGATGGCCGAGGCGACGTTCTCGTTCTGCAGCGTCCACGCGATGGCGAGCTGGGCGAGCGTCAGGCCGGCCTGGTCGGCGACGGGCTGCAGGCGCTGGACGGCCTCGAGGACCTCGTCGCGCATGAACCGCTTGATCATGTCCGCGCCGCCCTTCTCGTCCCTGGCGCGGGAGCCCTCGGGCAGCGGCTGACCCGGCTTGTACTTGCCGGTGAGGACGCCCTGCGCGATCGGCGACCAGACGATCTGCGACAGCCCGAGCTGCTTCGAGGCGGGGACGACCTCGCCCTCGATGACACGCCAGAGCATGGAGTACTGCGGCTGGTTCGAGATGAGCTGGAAGCCGAGCTCCTTCGCGAGTGCAGCACCCGCGCGGATCTGCTCGGCGTTCCACTCGCTGACGCCGATGTAGAGCGCCTTGCCCTGGCGGACGACGTCGGCGAAGGCCTGCATCGTCTCTTCCAGCGGGGTCTCGTAGTCGTAGCGGTGCGCCTGGTACAGGTCGACGTAGTCGGTCTGCAGACGCTCGAGCGAGCCGTTGATCGACTCCATGATGTGCTTGCGGCTGAGGCCGACGTCGTTGTGCCCCTTCGGCCCGGTCGGCCAGTACACCTTCGTGAAGACCTCGAGCGACTGCCGACGCTCACCCTTGAGCGCTTCGCCGAGGACGGTCTCAGCGGCCGTGTTGGCGTAGGTGTCCGCGGTGTCGAACGTGGTGATGCCGGCGTCGAGCGCTGCCCGGACGCACTGGGTGGCGACGTCGTTCTCGACCTGCGAGCCGTGCGTCAGCCAGTTGCCGTAGGTGATCTCGGAGATCTTGAGTCCGGAGTTGCCCAGGTACCTGAATTCCATGGGTGCGACGCTACTGGAGTGAGCGCTCCCGTGAGGGGTCTCGGCAGTACCCGGGTCGACGGCCCGGTGAACAATGGTTGACGCTTCAACCAAACGCGTGCAGAATGGGCTACCATCAGGTTCGATGCAGGCGCATGCACCATCGCGTCCGCCCCAGCACTCACCGCTCGAAGAAGGACACACCATGGCTCTCACCGCCTCCGCCATCCCCGGCTACGTCACCGGCACCTGGAAGCTCGACCCGACCCACTCCGAGGTCAGCTTCTCGGTCCGCCACCTCGCGATCAGCAAGGTCAAGGGCAAGTTCGAGCAGTTCGACGCGACGCTCGTCACCGCCGAGAACCCCCTCGACACCACCCTCGAGGCCTCGATCGACGTCTCGAGCATCAACACCAACCAGCCGCAGCGCGACCAGCACCTGGCCACCGGTGACTTCTTCCTCACCGAGGAGCACCCGCACATGACCTTCCGCTCGACCGGCATCCGCGAGGACGGCGACGACATGCTCATCGACGGCGAGCTCTCGCTGCGCGGCGTCACCAAGCCCGTCACCCTGAAGACCGAGTTCGGCGGCGTCACCACCGACGGCTACGGCCAGGTCAAGCTCGGCGCCGAGGCGACCACCAAGATCGACCGCACCGAGTTCGGCGTGAACTGGAACGCAGCCCTCGAGGCCGGCGGCTTCACGCTCGGCAACGACGTCACCATCAACCTCGACGTCCAGTTCGTCCTCCAGGCGGCCTGACCCCTCCCCCGACACGGAGCCCCGGCGCCCTCGGCGTCGGGGTTCCGTGCTGTCCGGGCTCGGACGCGCGGGCAGCCCGGAGGGCCCGCGCAGTCCCCCGACGCACCGTGCGGACCGCAGGACGCGCGACCCCGAGCGGACCACGACGAGCGGTAGCGTGGACCGCGCCCGAGCCGCCCGCGGGAATCCTCCCCGCAGCCCGGGAGTTGCACGCAGCACCGCTGGACAACGGCCGAACAGGAGTCATCACGATGCCCACCGACTGGATCGCCCTGCAGACCCTCGCGGCCGCGGAGTTCGGCCGCCGCGTCGCCGCCGTCACCGACTGGGACGCGCCCACCCCCGACTCTGAGTGGACCACCCGCGACCTCGTCGCACACGTGGTGGACGAGCAGCGGTGGATCCCGAAGCTGCTGACGGGGTGCGACCACGAGCAGGCCGCTGCGGACCTCGAGCCGATCGGCGACGACCTCGTGGCGGAGTGGCAGCGGCACTCGAGCGCCGCGATCGAGGCCTGGCACCAGGCACCGCAGGACACCCCGGTCCACCTGTCGACCGACGTGGTGAGTGCCGGCGAGTACCTCGTCGAGCAGACGAGCGACATCGCGATCCACACCTGGGACCTCGCCCGGGCCACCGGCAGCGACGAGCACCTGCCGGGCGAGCTCGTCGAGGCGGTGTGGACCCACTTCGAACCGCAGATCCAGTCGCTCGCCGCGACCGGCCTGTACGCGGCACCAGTGCAGGTGGACGACGATGCTCCGCTGCAGGTGAAGCTCCTCGCGGTGACCGGGCGCGACGCCCGTTCCGACGCCTGACGCCGCACCACACACGTCACGGAAGGACCCCGTATGTCCGACACGACCGTCCCCACCACCCGCCTCGGCAGCACCGGCCTCGAGATCTCGAGTGTGATCCTCGGGATGATGTCCTACGGCGACCCGGCCGAGGGCTCGCACGCCTGGAGCGTCGGCCTCGACGACGCTCGCCCCTTCGTCCGCCGCGCCTTCGAGTCCGGCATCACGACGTTCGACACCGCGAACGTCTACTCCGCCGGCAGCAGCGAGGAGATCACCGGGATGCTCCTCAAGGAACTCGCCCCGCGCGAGGAGGTCCAGGTCTTCACGAAGGTCTTCAACCGCATGCGCCCCGGCCGGAACGGCGCGGGGTTGTCGCGTGCGGCGATCATGCACGAGATCGACGCATCGCTGACCCGCCTGGGCACGGACTACGTCGACCTCTACCAGATCCACCGGTTCGACCCGGCCACCCCGGTCGAGGAGACGATGGAGGCACTGCACGACGTCGTCAAGTCCGGCAAGGCGCGCTACATCGGTGCCTCGAGCATGTGGGCGTGGCAGTTCGCCGAGATGCAGCACGTCGCCGAGCGGCACGGGTGGACGCAGTTCGTCGCGATGCAGGACCAGTACAACCTGCTCGAACGCGAGGAGGAGCGCGAGATGCACCCGTTCTGCGCGCACACGGGTGTCGGTGTGATCCCGTGGAGCCCGCTCGCCCGCGGCAAGGTCACCCGACCCTGGGACGCGCAGGGGTCCGGCTCACGTGCCGACACGGACGAGTTCGGCAAGACCCTGTACCGCCAGGACGAGGACGCGAACCGTGCGATCGTGGACGCGGTCGGTCAGGTCGCCGAGGATCGCGGTGCGAGCATGGCGCAGATCGCCCTGGCGTGGGTCGCCGGCAAGCCCGCGGTCTCCGCGCCGATCATCGGCGCGACGAAGGAGCACCACATCGACGACGCGGTCGCGGCCACCGCGATCACCCTGACCGAGGACGAGGTCGCGCGACTCGAGCAGGCGTACACGCCGCGGGTGCCGTCCGGCTTCTGACGGCGGCGTCGTCCCCTCGGACGGGAGGCTCCGCACCGGCACGCCCGGACCGTCGCGCAGGCGTCGGCCCGGGACCGGCGGCGGGAGGCCCGGGCCAGCCGGCATCGGGCCTGGCGTCCGTGCTCCGGCGACCGACGATCGCCTCAGGCCGCGCCGATGCCCTGCTCTCCCGCGGCCTCACGCTCGAGCCGCGCGATGCGGGCCAGTGCCGCGCGCTCGCTGCCCGTCTGGGCGCCGAGCACGCTGCTGATGCCGCCGAGGACGAGTCCCGTGGCCCGGTCGACCGGCAGTTCGACCGGGCCGATCGACGGCGTGCGGACGCCGAGGAGCGACCGGTGCCGCGGGTCGAGGGTGGACACCGCGCCCTGGTAGATGGCGCGGTACCCGGGCCGGAGCATCTGCGCGAGCGGCGGGTTCTTGATGAAGCGGAGGACCTCGCGGGTCCGGGGCGTCACGGCGAGCTCCCCACGATCGAGGTAGCCGTCCATCTGCGCCCGGAGTGCGGCTTCGGTCTCCGGAGCGTCCTCGACGCGCATGAGTCGCCCGGCGATCGCCCACTCGCGGACGTACGCGTCGGCACCGCCGGGGATGGGCTCACCCCAGCGCTGCGCGGTCCGGAGGAAGGCGTCCGTGAACGCCAGGTGCACCCAGCGCGCCAGGTCGGGGTCGTTCGCCGTGTACGGCCGGCCGATCCCGTGCCCGTCGACGTACTGCCCCCGCACGCGTTCGTGCAGCCGGAGCACCCACTCGGTCCCCGCCCTGGCCGTCGCGGTGTCGCCGTGCGTGACCGTGTAGATCCAGCGGATCGTGCCGGCGAGCCGCCCGAACGGGTCCTCTCGGTAGCGGGAGTGGTCGGCCACACCCGCCAGGGCACCCGGGTGCAGCGCCTGGACGAGCAGCGCGCGCACGCCGGCGACGATGGTCTGGTTACCGCCGTGCACCGACCACGTGGCCGACCCGGGGCCGAAGAAGCCGGCGTCGGTCCCCTGCTCGAGGTCGTCGACCCACTCGGGGCTGGTGCCGGAGGTGCTGCCCGTGAACGTGGCCTGCAGACGGGTGCGGAACGCATCGGTGACGAACGACATGCTCCATGGTCCGTCGGGCCCCTGACAGCGAGCCCTGACCTCGGCCACGGAACGCGCCTGACAACGGCTCGGGTCCGCCCGCTAGGTTGGACGGCGTGAGCATCGACACGCCTCGTCCCTGGCTTGCCTCGTACGCCTCAGGGGTCCCGAACGACATCGAGCCGATGACGGGGTCCCTGCCGGACCTCGTCGAGCGGTCGGCAGAACGCTTCCCGAAGGCGGTGGCGCTGGAGTTCTTCAAGCGGACGACGACGTACGCCGAACTCGACGAGCACATCGCCCGTGCGGCGAACGGCCTGCGGAAGCTCGGCGTCACGAAGGGCGACCGCGTGGCCCTGGTGTTGCCGAACTGCCCGCAGCACGTGGTCGCGTTCTACGCGGTCCTGCGGCTCGGGGCGATCGTCGTCGAGCACAACCCGCTCTACACGCCGCGCGAACTCCGGCACCAGTTCGAGGACCACGGCGCCCGGGTGGCGATCGCGTGGGACAAGTCGGTGGCCACGCTGCAGGACTTCCCGAAGGACGTCGCCCTCGACGCGATCGTCTCGGTCGACCTGACCCGGGCGATGCCGCGGAGCACCCGGCTCGCACTCTCGCTGCCGGTCGCGAAGGCCCGCGAGTCCCGGGCGAAGCTCACCACCACGGTGAGCGGCACGACCCGCTGGGACGACCTCGTGTCCGCCCGGAAGCTGTCGAAGCGGCACCCGCGCCCAGAAACCGACGACGTCGCCCTCATCCAGTACACCTCGGGCACCACGGGCACCCCGAAGGGCGCCGTCCTGACCCACCGCAACCTGCTCGCGAACGCCGCACAGGCGCGGGCGTGGATCCCGCAGATCAGCGCCGGCGACGGCAGCGTCGTGCACGCCGTCCTGCCGATGTTCCACGCGTACGGCCTGACGCTCTGCCTCACCTTCGCGATGAGCATCGCCGGCCGACTCGTGCTCTTCCCGGCGTTCGACCCCGCGCTCGTCCTGGCCGCGATCAAGAAGCGTCCGCCGACGTTCCTGCCCGCCGTGCCCCCGATCTACGCCCGACTGCAGCACGCCGCCGACTCCGCCGGGGTGTCGCTGCAGGGCATCGACATCGGCATCTCCGGTGCCATGCCGCTGTCGAAGGACGTCATCGAGCCGTGGGAGGCCCGGACCGGCGGGTTCCTGGTCGAGGGGTACGGCCTGTCCGAGTGCTCACCCGTGCTCATGGCGAACCCGGTGTCCGACGCGCGGCGCCTCGGCGCGATCGGCCTCCCGCTGCCGTCGACCGAGTGCCGCGTGGTGGACCCCGACGACCCGACGAAGGTCCTCGGCACCGATGAGTCCGGCGAGCTGCAGGTCCGTGGGCCACAGGTGTTCAGCGGCTACTGGGGCAAGGCGGACGCCACCGACGAGGTCTTCACCCCCGACGGCTGGTTCCGCACCGGCGACATCGTCGCGATCGACGCGGACGGTTTCGTGCGGATCGTCGACCGGCTCAAGGAACTCATCATCACGGGCGGCTTCAACGTCTCGCCGTCCGAGGTCGAGGACACACTCCTCAAGCACCCCAGCGTGAAGGAGGTCGCGGTGGTCGGCATCACGCAGGCCGGCAACGAGCAGGTCGTCGCCGCGGTGGTCCCGTCCGACCCCGCCTCGTTCGACGCCGACGCCCTGCGCTCGTGGTGCCGCGACCAGTTGGCGGCGTACAAGGTGCCGCGCCGCGTGGTGGTCGTGGAGGACCTCCCCCGGTCGATGATCGGCAAGGTGCTGCGCCGGAAGGTGCGCGACGCGATCCTCGGCGGCGACTAGCCCTCGTCACTTGCTGCTGATCCGGGTGTACTTGTTCACCGCCCAGGGCACGAACACGACGAGCATCACCGCGATGCCGATGAGCACGGTCGCGATCGGGTGCTGCATCGTCCAGACGTCGGGCACGGGCGCCGAGCCGGCGTTGCCGAACAGCTGGCGGGCGGCCTGCACGAGCGAGGAGACCGGGTTCCACTCCGCGAAGACCCGCAGCACCAGCGGCATGGTCTCGCTCGGCACGAACGCGTTCGAGATGAACGTCAGCGGGAACAGGATCATGAACGAGGCGTTGTTGATCACCTCGGGGGACTTGACGCTCATCCCGAGCAGCGCCATCACCCAGCTGAACGCGTAGCTGAACAGCAGCAGGAGCGCGAGTCCACCGATGAACTCGAGCGGTGACGAGTTGACGCGCCAGCCGACCGCCAGTCCGGTCGCCATCATGATGACCATCGAGATGCCGTTGAGCACCAGGTCGGAGTTGGTCCGCCCGACGAGCACCGCGGACGCCGACATCGGCAGCGTCCGGAACCGGTCGATGAGCCCCTCCTTGAGGTCCTGCGCCATGGCCGATCCCGAGAAGGTCGCCCCGAAGACGACGGTCTGCGCGAAGATCCCCGCCATCAGGAACTGCGTGTAGTCCGTGCCCTGGACGCTGATCGCGCCGCCGTAGACCTGACTGAACAGCAGGACGAACATGATCGGCTGCAGGACGGCGAACACGAGCATGTCCGGCGACCGCTTGATCTTCGTCAGGTTCCGCTTCGTGACGGTCCAGCCGTCCTCGAACCAGACCGCGACCGGCGAGGTGACGACGACGGGCAGCTGCCGCCCGAGGGCGGACGTGGTGGCGGTCATCGGACGTGCTCCGCTCCGGTGGTGTCCACCGGGACGGTGGTCCGGTCGTCGCCGCCGGGTGGTCGGTCGCTCGTGCCAGGCCGGGAGGCCCGTCCGCCGCCCGCCACGGTCGTCGTGTCGTCCTCGTCCTCGGTGGCCACGTGCCCGGTGAGCCGGAGGAAGACGTCGTCGAGCGTCGGCCGTCGCATGCCCGCGTCGTGGAGTCCGACCCCGGCCGCACCGAGGTCGGCGAGCACCCGCTGGAGGGCAGCCGGCCCGGCGTCGACCGCGATCGCCCGGGTCCGCCCGTCCCCGCTCGTCTCGACGTCACCCGTGCCGTACCGCGCGAGCACGGTCGAGGCGGCGTCCCCGTCCGCGGCGTCGACGAGGGTGACGACCACGCGGTGCCCGCCGACCTGCGCCTTGAGCTCGTCCGCGGTGCCCTCGGCGATCACCCGGCCGTCGTCGATCACGGCGATGTCGTCGGCGAGCTGGTCGGCCTCTTCCAGGTACTGCGTGGTGAGGAGCACCGTGGCGCCGTCGGTCACGAGGTCCTCGATGATGCCCCAGAGCGCGAGACGGCTACGGGGGTCGAGCCCCGTCGTCGGTTCGTCGAGGAACAGCACGCGCGGGTTCATCACGAGCGCTCCGGCCAGGTCGATGCGCCGCCGCATGCCCCCGGAGAAGCCCTTGACCGGGCGGTCGCCCGCCTCGGACAGCCCGAAGACGTCGATGAGTTCGCGCGCCCGGTCCCGGGCGGCCCGCCGACCGAGGTGGTACAGCCGCCCGATCATCTCGAGGTTCTCGAACCCGGTCAGGTTCTCGTCGACCGCGGCGTACTGCCCCGAGACGCCGATCGCACGGCGGGTGCCCTGGGGATCGGCGACGACGTCGACACCGGCCACCCGGGCCGACCCCGCGTCGGGTTCGACGAGCGTGGTGAGCACCTTGACGGTGGTCGTCTTGCCGGCGCCGTTCGGCCCGAGCAGCGCGGTGACGGTGCCCTCGGGCACCGAGAGGTCGAGACCGGTCAGGGCGTGCACCGGCCCCGACTTCGATCGGTAGGTCTTGGTCAGGCCGGAGGCCTCGATGATCGCCATGTCGCTCCTTCGTGACCGGCCGGACACCAGTGGGTCGGAGGAGCGACCGGCGTCACTCAGACGTCGAAGTCGCCGCCACCGAAGTCGCTGAAGCCCTGGTCGAACCCACCGCCGTCGGACGCACCGCCCCAGTCGGATCCACCGTCGCCCCAGGAGGCGTTCTCGGTCCCGCCGCCGTCGGTCGCACCGCCGTCGCCGGATCCCTCACCAGTGTCCCCTGCGCCACCGTCATCCGCACCCCCTGCATCGGTTCCACCGTCGAACGAACCGGGGTCGGGCAGGAAGGCGCTCATCAGGGCGGACCCGATCACGTACCCGCCGACGGTGCCGAGCAGCGAGGCACCGAGCATGCTGCCGAAGCCGGAACCCTGTCGACCACCGAACCCACCACCGCCGCCGATGCCGCCGAGCGACCGCTCCATGTACCCGGGCTGCCGGAGCTCCGAACGGGTCGCCGACTGGGCGAGGGAGCGCGGGTCGTCGCCACGCGGGGCGTCACCGGCGGGTGCGGTGCGCGTGAACTCCTCGTAGACCATCCGGCGCTGCTCGGGCGTCAACTGCGCGAAGGCCTCGGCGTGGACCTCCTCGATGCGCTCGGGCGGAGCGGTCCGGAGCAGGTAGCGGTAGCGGGCGACGGCGCGCTCGTCGTCGGCACCGCCCGGCTGCTGCGGTGCGCCGTACGGCTGTCCGGTTGCGCCGTACGGCTGTCCGGTCGCGCCGTACGGCTGTCCGGTCGCGCCGTACGGCTGCTGGTAGGACTGCTGGCCGTACTGGTACCCCTGCTGGCCTGCACCGGGTCGTGGCTGCTGCGGACGCTCCTCGCGGCCGAGCAGACGGTCGAGGAATCCCATGACGTGCTCCTTCGTGCGGACACCGTGCCCGCTGGCGCCCACGGTAGGCACCGACGGCTCCGGCTGACTGGGTGTGTGCTCAGAAGCAGCCGCGGAGCGTCACGGTCACGACTCGGAGCCGCGCAACGCCGCCGACCACACCTCGTGCAACTCGTCGGCCGCGCCGGGGTGCGCCACGAGGAACGGCGCGCCCACCGGCGGGAACTCCGACACCGGGCCGTCGAGGGTGAGGACGAGGCCGCCGGCCTCGTGCACGAGCAGGACCGCGGCGCCGTGGTCGACCGGGTCGAACGCCGGCGTGCACGCGCCGATCCCCCGTCCGGCGGCGACCTGGGCGATGGTCAGCGTGCCGGACCCCGTCACCCGGACCGAGCAGGACCTCGCGGCGAGCGCCGCCACGAACGCGGTGAAGCCGGGCCACGGCCGGTGCCCGTCGAGCTCGGTGCCGACGACGGCACCGGCCAGGGCCCGCGGAGCGTCGTCGAGTCGCAGGACGCGGTCGCGTTCGGTCGCGCCCCGGCCGCGTCGGGCCTCCAGGACCTCGCCCCGCCACGGGTCCGCGACGACGCCGACGACGGGTCGCCCGGAGCGCGTCAGGCACAGCGAGGTGCTCGTCCAGGGCACGCCGTTCGCCAGGTTGGTGCTGCCGTCGACGGGGTCGAGGTACCACCGGTGCTTGTCCCCGGGGGCGACGCCGTACTCCTCGCCCGTGAAACCGTGCTCCGGGAACGCTGCCCGGACCCGTCCGCGGACGTGCTGCTCGATCGACCGGTCCACGTCGACGACCCGGGCGGCCGCGTCCCCGGCGTCCGTGCTGATCCGGTGCTCCCGGGTGAACGCGATCACCTCGTGTGCGATCCGGTGGGCCAGGGCCTGCGCACGCCCGGCGACCTCCGGCTCGGTCGGCTCGCGTCGGGGCACGTCCCACCCGTCCCGCTCCGCAGCGGCGAGCACGGCGTGCACGGTCGCCACGTCCTCGGTGAGGAGCAGGTCGGCGCCGAGTCGTGTCGCCCACCGCGTCGGCTCCGGGTCGTCGACGGTCCACACCGCGACGCACAGGCCCAGTGCGTGTGCCGCGCGGACGGTCGCCGGCGTGAGGAAGGCCACGTCGAGGTCGAGGGTCGAGGGTCGCAGCGCCGTCAGGTGCGCGGCGGTCGGGGGCTCGAGCGCGTCCCACGGCATCCACACGTCTGCTTCGGGCAGCAGCGCCCGGACCGCCCGCATCGCGGCGGTGGATCCGCGCCAGGCGACGACCGCGGTGCCGGCGACGCCCTGCACCGTGCGGACCGCCACCTCGGCGTCGGCGGGGTCGGCGAGCCCGACCAGCAGCGTCGCCGAGCAGCCCTCCAACCGTTCGAGCACGGCGTCGAGCCGCGGGATGCGGTCGAGCCCGTTGCCGAGCCTGGCGACGTCGCACCACGAGACGTCCGACACCCGGCGTCCGTCGCCCCACATCCGGCCGAGGGTCGCGTCGTGCAGCAGCACCGCGACGTCGTCGGCCGTGCGGCGCACGTCGACCGCGATGACGTCCGCGCCGAGCGCCTCGGCGACCGCGACGGCCGGCAGGGTGTTCTCGCGGCGGACGCGCGGCGCACCGCGGGAGGCGACGACCCGTGGCGGACGGAGGGCGGGCCTCCCGGTGGGTGCGGGGGCCGGGCTCTCGAGCGTCGTCACCGCTCCATGGTGGGAGGGCCGTCCCAACGGCACGTGACGGGACGGTGAACAGCCGGCTGCCTGTGGACACCCGGTCGCCTGCGAGGATGGACGTGTGGAGACTCGTACCTGGGGTTGGCTCGCGGCGGTCGTCGACGTCGTGCTCATCGTGGCGTTCGCCGTGATCGGGCGGAGTTCGCACGGCGAACCGTTCGCGCCGCTCGGACTGTGGACGACTGCCTTCCCGTTCCTGGCGGGCTGGGCGATCGCGTACGTGACGTCCGGGGCGTGGTCGCGTCCGCTAGCGACCTGGCCCACCGGGGTCGTGGTGTGGGTCCTGACGGTGTTCGTCGGCCTGGCGATCCGGGTCGCCACCGGGCAGGGCGTGGTCGACGGGAACCCGCTGCCGATCTCGTTCGTCGTCGTCACGACGATCGTGCTCGGGGTGTTCCTGGTCGGGTGGCGGCTGCTCGCCCGGCTCGTCCTGCGTACCCGGGACCGCCGGAGCCCGGCGCGCGGCGCGGAGCGCCCCGCCCGGCGCTAGAACAGTCCGCCGCGACGGCCCTCGTCCGGGCCGTCCAGCCCGCGGAACATGTCGGACACGAGCGCCGCGATCTGCGGTTCCACCAGGCGCTCGACCGCTTCGGCGATCCGCTCCCGGTGGTCGATGAGCGCCAGGCACACGGCCGTGCCGGTGGACCGAGCACACTCGTCGGACAGCTCGATCTCGTGCCGGAGCGCGGCCTTCGCTTCGTCCGACAGCGGCTCCCGCGGCTCCTGCTCGCTCGCGCCGGTACCGGCGAGCTCACCGAGCGTGAACAGGAACGGCTCCCCGGGCTGCGGCTGCGGGTCGACGTCGAGGCCCTGGAACTCCGGCTCGAGCCCCTCGGCCGGCTGGTACCCGGCGCGCCGTCTGCGGGCCGCGGCGCGCTCGAGTTCGCGCTGGAGCAGCGGCAGGTTCCTCGCGGTGTACTCGTCGACGGCGTCCTCGACGATCACCGCCATCCGACCGATCAACGCGTGCTGGACGGGGTGCGGCACGTCCGGGCCGAATCCCGCTGCCGCAGCGACCGGCGAGCCGGTGCAGCGTCGGCAGATCCGGGTGCGCGGGCGGGCGGAGCCGATCTGCCACCGCGGCAGCCAGCGCAGCCAGACGTCGACGGCGTTCCGCACGCGTCCGTCGATGCCGTCCATCCCGTCAGCGTAAGCGGCGCGCCCGGGATCTGCGCCGAGGCTCGGGGCGGACGACGGAACTCGTCGGCCGGAGCGCGCCGGTCCGGCGACGGCGTCTCGGCCGGGAGGCGCGGGGCGCCGCCGGCAGGCAGCGGATCAGGCTGCTTCGGTCACGAAGTCGATCAACTCCTCGACCCGGCCGAGCAGCTGCGGCTCGAGGTCGGCGAAGGTCCGCACCTGTCCGAGGATCCGCTGCCACGCCCGGGCGATGTCGGCCTGCTCCGCGTGCGGCCACCCGAGCGCCTGGCAGATGCCGGCCTTCCACTCGATCGACCGCGGGATCGTCGGCCACTCGCGCAGTCCGACCCGCGCGGGCTTCACCGACTGCCAGACGTCCACGAACGGGTGCCCGACGACGAGCACGTGTGCGCCCCACTTCCCACGCATCACGGCGTCCGCGAACCGGGACTCCTTCGAGCCCGGCACCAGGTGGTCCACGAGCACGCCGACCCGGCGCTCCCGGGTCGGCCGGAAGTCGTCGAGGACGTCGGCGAGGTTGTCGACGCCGGAGAGCTCCTCGACCACGACGCCCTCGACCCGGAGGTCCGCGCCCCACACCTTCTCGACGAGTTCGGCGTCGTGCTTGCCCTCCACCATGATCCGGCTCGGCAGGGCCACGCGGGCGCGCTGCTGCTCGACCGCGAACGACCCGGACGCGGTGCGGAGGCGACCACCCTCGGGCGCACGCCGGACCGCCGGGGCCGGGTCGGGCCTCCCGGCAGGTCCGCTCGTCCTGGCCGGCGGCGCCGCGGCGGCGGAGCGGCCGACGGGTGCCTGTGGGCGGGTCAGTGTGACGAGTTCGCCCTCGAGCAGGAACTGCCCGGTGAAGGGGAAGGCGCGGGTGCGACCCTTCCAGTCCTCGAGCGACACGGTGCCCGCCTCGAGCCCGACCACGGCGCCGGCCCACCCGGAGGCGGGGTCCTCGAGCACCATGTCCCGTTCGAGCGGCACCTGCCGCACCTTCCGCACGCCGCGCGAGCGCCAGTCGCCCGAGAGCACGTCACTGCCGTACCGGTCCTCGTCCACCCGCACGAGCGTACTGTCGACGGGCGGCCGGACGACGTCGACCGGCCGGTCCCCCACCATCACGACGGAAGGCACTCCCCGTGCGCGCAACAGTCATCCACGCCCCTCGCGACATCCGCGTCGAGGAGCGTGACGCCCCGACGATCATCGAGCCGACCGACGCCGTGGTCCGCATCACCGCCGCCTGCGTGTGCGGCTCCGATCTCTGGCCGTACCGGGGCGTCCGGGACACCGCGGAGCCGCGCGCGATCGGCCACGAGTTCGTCGGCGTCGTCGACCAGGTCGGCGACGAGGTGACCGACCTGCACGTCGGGGACTTCGTCATCGCGCCGTTCACCACGAACGACGGGACCTGCCAGGCCTGCGCGCACGGCATGACGAGCGGCTGTGACCACCGCTCCACCTTCGGCGTGACGCCGGACGCGTACGGCCACCCGCTCGGCGGCGCGCAGGCCGAGTACGTCCGCGTGCCGGACGCCGCGGCCACCCTGGTCGTCGTGCCGGGCCCCGTGGACGACGACCTCGTGCCGTCCCTGCTGACGCTGTCGGACGTCTTCTCGACCGGACACCACGCGGCGGTCTCCGCCGAGGTCGGCCCCGGCAAGACCGTCGTCGTGGTCGGTGACGGCGCGGTCGGCCTGTCGGGTGTCCTGGCCGCCTCGCGGCTCGGCGCGGAGCGGATCATCGCCATGAGCCGGCACGCCGACCGGCAGGCCCTCGCACGCGAGTTCGGGGCGACCGACATCGTCGAGGCCCGCGGCGACGAGGGCGTCCAGGCGGTGCGCGACCTGCTCGGCGGCGACCTGGCCGACTGCGCGCTCGAGGCCGTCGGCACGGCGGAGAGCATGGACCAGGCACTGCGGGTCGTCCGTCCGGGCGGCAACGTCGGCTACGTCGGCGTGCCCGCGGGTGACCCGGAACTGCCGATGCCGTTCCTGTTCGCCCGGAACATCACGGTCGGCGGTGGGATGGCCCCGGCCCGCGCCTACATCGAGGAGCTGCTGCCCGACGTGCTCGCGCGCACGATCGACCCGGGCCGCGTGTTCGACCTCGAGCTGCCGCTCGACGACGCCGCCGAGGCGTACGCCGCGATGGACGAGCGCCGGGCGATCAAGGTGCTGCTGCGGCCGTAGGGTCCCTGTCTCGCCACAGCGGGGGGGGTCAGTCGCGCACCGCGAGGACTCGGTGCGGGGACGCCGGCTCGGCGCGCCACCCGGGTGGCAGGGCGGCGGCCAGCTCCGGCACCGTGAAGCTCCGTCGGATGGAGCGCAGCCCGTCCTCACGGATGAACGTCCCCGCGGTGACGAGCACCGACCCGACCGCGTACAGCCGGTAGGCGGCTGCGGACCGCCGGATGTCGGAGTGCACGCTCCGTGACACGGCGAGCGCCGCGGAGTCGCGCAGGAACGCGTCGCGCTCGGTGTCGCCGAGGTGGTGCAGCACGTGGTTCGAGACGACCACGTCGAACCGCTCCCCGGCGGCCACGAGCTCGGCGCTCGACTGCTGCCGGAAGGTGACCCCGGGGGCGGACCGCCGCTCGGCCGCCCGGATCGCCCGCGGGTCCGGGTCGACACCGACGACCTCGAGGTCGAAGCCGTCACCCCGAGCCCACCGGGTCAGCGACCGGGCGAGGTCTCCGCCCCCGCAGCCGAGGTCGAGCACGCGTGCCCGGCCGGTCGCCGGCAGCGCAGGCACCACGTGCGTCTGCCACACGGATCGCCAGCCGCTCACGGCGGCGTTGACGACGGCGAACCGTCGGAAGGTGCGGTCGAGGGTCGCGGGGTCACAGTCCGGATCGTCCATGAGTTCGCGCAGGTCGACGGCGCGGGTGGACAGGTCGATCCGGTCCGTCACGCCTCCACCACCGTGAGGGCCGCGGCCTCCACCGTCAGCCCCGGCCCGAAGGCCAGCGCGACGACGGGGGTGCCGTCGGCGGGGTCCGCTGCGAGCGCCTCCCGGAGGACGAACAGGACCGTCGCGCTCGACATGTTGCCGTGCTCCCGCAGCACCGTGCGGCTGGCCGTCAACGCACTGTCGGGCAGGTGGAGGGCGTCCTGCGTGCGGTCGAGGATGGCCCGGCCGCCCGGGTGCACGGCCCACACCGGCACGTCGTCCGGCGTCCAGCCGCGCGGGTCGAGCAGCGGCGCGACCGCCTCCTCGGCGTGCACACCGATGAGCTTCGGCACCGCGGTGCTGAGGACCATCTCGAAGCCCTCGTCGCCGATGTTCCACGCCATCTCGCTCGCCCCTTCGGGCAGCACCATGGTCGTGAACGCGTCGAGCCGCAGGCCCGGACCGTCAGCGGTGACGACCGCGGCGGCCGCGCCGTCCCCGAAGACGCTGTTCGCGACGATCTGGTCCGGGTCCTCGGAGTTCCGCACGTGCAGCGTGCAGAGCTCGGCGCAGACCACGAGCACGACCGCTGACGGGTCGGCGCCGACGAACGCGTCGGCGATCCGGAGCGCGGGGAACGCCGCGAAGCAGCCCATGAAGCCGATGTGCTGACGGAAGACGTTCCGCGGCAACCCGAGTTCCTCCACGATCGCCAGGTCCGGCCCTGGCTGCGTGAACCCGGTACAGGACACGGTCACGACGTGGGTGACCGTCCCCGGGTCGACGGCGGCGCGGGCGAGGGCGTCACGGGCGGCGCCGACGAAGAGCGGTGGCGCGAGCTCGCGGAACCGGTCGTTGCGCATCCCGGTGCTCGGCGAGGTGAGGACGCCGTCCGCATCACGGAAGGGGCCGGGCGCCGCGGCGGCATCGAGTTCCGGCAGGACGCTGTGCCGGTGCTCCACCTCGGACGCGCCGAACGCCGCCGGGACGAGCCGCGACGCCAGCCGCCCCAGACCGGGCTGGGCGGCGAAGAGGTCACGGACCTCGGCCTGCCCGAGGGTGGTCCGCGGGACGGCGGTACCGATGGCTCGGATCGTTGCTGACACGCTCCATCCTGTCACCGGATCGCTGACGTGTCCCCAGGATGAGCCGGAGGCCATGGAACACGGACGCGGACCGGTCGCGCAGCCGTCCCTGGACGGACCGGAGGCCCGTGGCGGATCCGCCACGGGCCTCCGGTCCGGGGGACGTGCGCCTACTGCTGCTGTGCGCGCTCCAGGACCAGCTCACGGACACGC
This sequence comes from Curtobacterium sp. MCBD17_021, assembly GCF_003234525.1. NCBI lineage: Bacteria > Bacillati > Actinomycetota > Actinomycetes > Micrococcales > Microbacteriaceae > Curtobacterium > Curtobacterium sp. MCBD17_021. The sequence goes on from NZ_QKTS01000005.1 coordinate 85,154, forward strand.
GCCGCGTCCGCCTGGCCCTTCATGGCCTTCATCACGGAGCCGATGATCGCGCCGGCGGCCTGCACCTTGCCGTCACGGATCTTCTGCAGCACGTCGGGCTGTCCGGCCAGGGCCTCGTCGACCGCGGCGGTCAACGCCGAGTCGTCCGAGACGACCTTCAGCCCACGCGCCTCGACGACCTGGGCCGGCGAGCCCTCGCCGGCGATGACGCCCTCGAGGACCTGACGCGCGAGCCGGTCGGTGAGGTCGCCGGACTCGACGAGCGCGATGACCTCGGCGACGTGCTCCGGGGACACGAGGTCACCGGGAGCGGCGTCCTGGGCGTTGGCGACGCGGCTGATCTCGCCGGTCCACCACTTGCGGGCGGCCTGCGGAGCGGCACCGGCGGCGACGGTGGCCTGGACCTCGTCGAGGAGCCCGCCGTTGACGACGTCCTGGAACTCGAGGTCGGCGAAGCCCCACTCGCCCTTGAGACGACGACGACGTGCGACCGGAGCCTCGGGCAGCGCAGCGCGCAGTTCCTCGATCAGGGCGGGGTCGGGCACCACGGGCAGCAGGTCCGGCTCCGGGAAGTACCGGTAGTCGTCCGCGTCCGACTTCGGTCGTCCCGCCGACGTGCGCCCGGTGTCCTCGTGCCAGTGCCGGGTCTCCTGCGTGATCGTCCCCCCGGCGGCGAGGATCGCAGCCTGGCGCTGGATCTCGTAGCGGATGGCACGTTCGACCGCCCGGAACGAGTTGACGTTCTTCGTCTCGGTGCGGGTGCCGAGCTTCTCCTGGCCCCAGGGGCGCAGCGAGATGTTCGCGTCGCAGCGCAGGTTCCCGCGCTCCATCCGGGCCTCGGAGACGCCGAGCGCACGCACGAGGTCACGGATGACCTGCACGTACGCGGCACCGAGCTCGGGCGCGCGCTCCTTCGCGCCGATGATCGGCTTCGTGACGATCTCGACGAGCGGGACGCCGGCACGGTTGTAGTCGACCAGGGAGTACTCGGCGCCCTGGATGCGACCGGTGGCACCGCCGACGTGCGTCAACTTGCCCGCGTCCTCCTCCATGTGGGCGCGCTCGATCGGCACCTGGAAGATCGTGCCGTCGGCGAGTTCGACCTCGACCTCGCCCTCGAACGCGATGGGCTCGTCGTACTGCGAGATCTGGTAGTTCTTCGGGTTGTCCGGGTAGAAGTAGTTCTTCCGCGCGAACCGCGAGCTCTCGGCGATCGAGCAGCCGAGCGCGAGCCCGAGCTGGATCGAGTAGCGCACGGCCTGCTCGTTGACGACCGGCAGGGACCCGGGCAGCCCGAGGTCGACCGGGGTCACGTTCGTGTTCGGTTCGCCGCCGAAGAAGTTCGGCGCGTCCGAGAACATCTTGGTCGCCGTCGCGAGTTCGACGTGCACCTCGAAGCCGAGGACCGGTTCGAACCGCTCGATCGCCTCGTCGAAGTCCATGAGTGCGTCCTTGGCCATCAGATGACACCTTCCTCTGCGGCGGACTGCTGTGCGGCGTCCAGGTTCGGGATCCGGGAGATGAGCGGGGCGCCCCACTGCTGTTCGAGCAGGCGCTCGAGGGCGGCGCCGACCCGGTAGAGCCGGGCGTCCTCGCGCTGCGGGGCCATCAGCTGGACACCGGTCGGCAGGGAGTCCTCGGGAGCCAGGCCGTTCGGGATGCTCATGCCGGGCACGCCGGCCAGGTTCGCCGGGATCGTGGTGAGGTCGTTGAGGTACATCGCGAGCGGGTCGTCGATGCGCTCACCGATCTTGAACGCCGTGGTGGGCGCCGACGGGCTGATGAGCAGGTCGACCTGGTCGAACGCGGCGGCGAAGTCCCGCTGCACCAGCGTGCGGACCTTCTGCGCGCTGCCGTAGTAGGCGTCGTAGTAGCCGGCGCTCAGCGCGTACGTGCCGAGGATGATGCGGCGCTTGACCTCGGGACCGAAGCCGGCTTCGCGCGTGGCGGCCATGACGTCCTCCACCGTGGCCCCGCCCTCGGGGGTGACCCGCAGGCCGAAGCGCACGGAGTCGAACTTGGCGAGGTTCGACGACGCCTCGGCCGGGAGGATCAGGTAGTACGCGCTGATCGCGTAGGCGAACGACGGGGCGTCGATCTCGACGACGACCGCACCGGCGGACTCGAGCAGCGCGACGGTCTCCTGGAAGCGCTGGGTGACGCCGGCCTGGAAGCCCTCGCCACCGGCGAGCTCCTTGACGACGCCGATGCGGACGCCCCGGAGCGAGTCGGCCTGCAGGCCCTCCCGCGCGGCGGCGGCGAACGACGGCCACTCCTGGCGGAGCGACGTGGAGTCCTTCGGGTCGTGCCCGCCGATGACGTCGTGCAGGAGCGCGGCGTCGAGGACGGTGCGGGACACCGGGCCGATCTGATCGAGGCTCGACGCGAGCGCGATCGCGCCGTACCGGCTGACGCCGCCGTAGGTCGGCTTGACGCCCACCGTGCCGGTGACGGCGCCGGGCTGGCGGATGGACCCGCCGGTGTCGGAGCCGAGGGCGATCGGCGCTTCGTGCGCGGCGACCGCGGCGGCCGAACCACCGCCGGACCCGCCGGGGATCCGGTCGAGGTCCCAGGGGTTGCGGGTCGGACCGTACGCCGAGAACTCGGTCGACGAGCCCATCGCGAACTCGTCCATGTTGGTCTTGCCGAGCGGCACCAGGCCCGCGCGGCGGAGCTTGGCGACCGGGGTGGCGTCGTACGGCGGCACCCAGCCCTCGAGGATCTTCGACCCGGAGGTGGTGGGCATGTCCTGCGTGCACAGGACGTCCTTCACGGCGATGGGCACGCCCGCGAGCGGCCCGAGGTCGTCCCCGGCGGCACGGCGCGAGTCGATCGACTTCGCCGCGGCGAGGGCGTTCTGGTTGACGTGCAGGAACGCGTGGACGTCCCCGTCGACGGCGGCGATGCGGTCGAGGTGCGCCTGGGTGGCCTCGACGCTCGAGACGTCGCGGGCCACGAGGGCGTCGGCGAGCGCAGCGGCGCTCAGCGTGGTGATGTCGTCGGTCACTGTTCTTCCGCCTACTGTTCTTCGCCGAGGATCGCGGTCACCCGGAAGCGCTCGCCGTCCGAGTCGGGGGCGCCGGAGAGCGCCTGCTCCTGGGTCAGCGTCTGGCCGACCACGTCGGGGCGGGAGACGTTCTCGAGCGGGACCGGGTGGCTCGTCGCGGGGACGTCCGGGGTCGCGACCTCGGTGACCTTCGCGACGCTGTCGACGATGAGTGACAGCTCCTCGGTCATCTTCTCGATCTCGTCGGGCGTGAGTGCGATACGTGCGAGGTTCGCCAAGTGGGCGACCTGCTCGCTCGTGATGTCAGGCATGGTGCTCCGTCGATCGGTTCGTGGAATGCCGCCCAGTCTATTGGGAGCGCTGAGCGGGGGTCGGGTCACCCACGCCGGGCACCGCCGCCCGCCCGGCGCCGCCGGCCGACTCCGGGCTCGTCGGCGCCGGTGACTGCGGCGACGGCACCTGCGTCCCCTGCTGCGCACTCGCTCCGGGCGCCGCTCCCGCCGCCACACGAGTGCCGATCATCGCCGGGTCCGGTGCCGGCAGCGCGTCCCCGCCGATGACGCCGTCCAGGTAGGCCATCATCTGCTTGCCGACCCCGAACTTCGCGCTGTACCCGGTCGTGCCCTGCAGGAACGGCCAGTCCGCCAACCGCACGTGCCCCTGCACGTTGCCGATCCACGTGGCGTTCGTGTACTTCGTCGACGAGGTGACGAGCCAGTTCTGCTCGTCGCCGTCGGTGGTGCCCGTCTTCGCGAACTTGGGCACCGCGTCGCCGGGGTCCGCACTCGCGGCGGTCCCCTTCCCCGCCAGCACGCCCTGGAGCGCGGAGTCGACGGTGCCCGCGACCTGGGCGCTGACGCCGCGCGTGCACGTCGACGGGGTCGGTCGGATCGTGGCGCCGCTGGCGGTCGTGACGGAGTCGATCGTGGTCGGCGTGCAGACGACGCCGCCGTTCGCGAAGCCGGCGTAGGCCTCCGCGAGGTCGATCGGTGACAGCGGGTTCGTCCCCAGGACCGATGCCGGGTTCGAGTCGGGCGCACTGCCGTCGGCCTGGTGGATGCCCATCGCCTCGGCGGTCTTCTGGATGCCGCACAGGTCGAGTCGCTTCGCCATCGCACCGAACGCGGTGTTGATCGACTCCACGGTGGCCTCGAGCACGCTCATCGACGCCGGCACGACCTCGGCGTTGGCCACCTGCCACGGCTCGCCGCCGAGGGGGCTGCAGGAGTTCGTGAACTCCGACTGCGGGAACGTGTGCTCGGTCGTCGACACCGACTCGGACAACGTGTGTCCGTTCGCCAGCCAGTCCGCCAGCGTGAAGACCTTGTAGGTGGAGCCGGTCGGGAACCCGCCCGAGCTGCCGACGGCCTGGTCGGCGTTGTAGTCGACCGCCGTGGCACCGGCGCCCGGCGCGTCCGACTGCGTGTAGTCCGTGTTCTGCACCATCGACAGCACGCGCCCGGTCCCCGGCTCGACGGTGACGTTCGCGCCGCCGGCGTCGACGCCCGCCATGGTGGTGGGGACGTACGACGACAGCGCTGCCTGCGCGGTGTGCTGCAGGTCGAGGTCGAGCGAGGTGTGGATCGACAGCCCCTTCGTGTCGAGCGTCGCGATCCGGTCCGAGGCCGTCTTGCCGAACGCGGGGTCCGCGAGCACCTGTGACCGGACGGCGTCGCAGAAGTACCCCGCGTCGTACTCCGTCGCGGCGCTCGAGCACCCGTTCGCGGTGTCGGTGATCCGCGGGGTGATCGGCGTCGCCACGGCCTTGCGCAGCTCCGCCGACGAGATCGTCCCGTGGGCGTGCATCCGGCGCAGGACGTAGTCACGCCGGACCTTCGTCAGCCGGTACCCGTTCGCGGCACCGTTCGCCGTGCTGTCCGGCTCGTCGATGCGCAGGTACGACGGGTTGTTGAGGATCGCCACGAGGGTCGCGGACTGCACGAGGGAGAGGTCCGCCGCGTGCACGCCGAAGTAGTACTCCGCTCCGGCTTCCGCCCCGTAGACGCGTCCGCCGAGGCCGACGATGTTGAGGTACCCGGTCAGGACCTGGTCCTTCGTGTACTTCTCGTCCACCGCGATCGCGTACCGGATCTCCTGGAGCTTCCGGGCCTTGGTCTGGCCGGCGACCTTGTCGTAGCAGGCGTCCACCTTCGTCTTGGTCGACGCCGGGTCCGTGCCGGTGAGCTGCTCACACTGCTGCACGAGCACGTTCTTCACGTACTGCTGCGTGATGCTCGACCCGCCCTGGACCCCCGCGTGCAGGGCGTCGGCGATGGTGGCTCGGATGGTGCCGACGACGTCGATGCCGCCCTCGTCGCGGAACCGCGGGTCCTCGGTGTCGATCGCGGCCTGCTTGAGGGTGTCGGCGATCTGCGAGGACGTCACGTCCGTGCGGTTCTCCGCGTAGAACGAGGCGATCGGGACGTCCTTGCCGCCCTGCTTCGCGTACACCGTCGAGAGTTGCTGCGGGGTCTGGATGTCGAGGTAGCTCGGCAGGTCCTCGAAGAACTCCGCGGCCCCCGAGGCCCCCTCGCCCGCCACCGCCACCGTCGGCGTCACCGCGACGGCGACCAGCAGCCCGGCGAGCACGGACATGACGACGAACATCAGGAAGGCCCCCGGCCGGCGCGCGATTCGCATGTCGAGGACGGTAAGGAGCCGTGCTGGGTCCGGTCTGCTGCCCGGCGCCCCGCGACTGCGCAGCCCCACAGGAAGGGCCGAGACCGGCCCGGACCGACCCCGACGCCGCGGCCTGGAGGCACGGATCGCCTGCCAGCGCACCTCCGGTCACGATCTGGTCACGTCTGCCTGCCCCGGGTGGCGGTCAGTCGCGAGGCTGGAGGTCCTGCGGGCGGACGAGGTACATGTCCGGGGTCGCCTGCACGACACCGCCGTCCGGCCCGTCGCCCTCGCGGTGCTCGCCCCGGACCAGGTCACCCCGCCCCACCGCGATGAGCGCCACGTCGTGCAGCGAGGCGGTGCCCGGTTTCAAGTAGTCGTTGTGCCCGAAGGGCTGGCGGAACACGTCGCCGCGTCCGTCCGGGTCGTCGGTGGCGAGGAGGTCGAGCCGTGCTGCCCCGAAGGCGGCGAGTCCGGGGTCGGTGCCGAAGAAGCCCGTCCCGGCGACCGGATCCCAGTGGGCTCCACCGACGTACACCTCTCCCGGGGTCACCGCGAGCTGGTCGGCCGTCGTCACCGAGCTCCCGGGGGATCCGAGCATGGTGAGGCTGTCGACGGAGACCCGTCCCGACGACAGCGCGATCATCGCCGTGGTCGACCCGTACGAGTGCGCCACGACACCGAGCCGCGGTTCGTGGCCGGTGCGGACGGAACGGATGCCGTCGAGCGTCCGGACGAGCCGGTCCGCGCCGAGGTGCGCGAGGTCGAGCGACATGAAGTCCGAGATGCCCGGCGTGCGGTACCCCATCCAGGCCAGGACCGCCACCCCGGCGCCGTCCGCCGGAGCCGCCACGGGAGCGAGGGTCGCCTGCTCCCGGTACACGTCGCCGGCCGTCGCGGTGAAGTCCGCCATCTGCCCGTTGACGGTGAAGAAGATGCCCGGGACTACGACCGAAACGTGCCCGGCCGTGCCGATGTCCCCCACCGAGATCGCACACCGACCGCTCCCCCGGGTGTCGAGGGTGACGAGGTACTTGCGGGGGTCCCCCGGCTCCTGCGCCAGTGACTCCTGCACCTGCCCGAGCATCGCGGTGAGCGCGGTCGAGGCCTGCGGATCGGCGAGCCCCGACGTCAGGACCGCGCGGTTCGCGGCATCCCGGACGTCGAACGGCACGCCGTCGAGGTTCCCGACCACCACCGGGGCGTCATCGGTGAGGACCGTCCGGCTCGCGGGCGTGAGCGCTGCCCACCATGCGGTGACGAGCGTGCTGCTCGGCGGGTCGTCCATCGCGGTCGCGGTCACCCGGGCGTCCGAGTCGGCCGCCCGGAGGACCGTCGGCGGCGCTGCCGCGAGGACGTCGAGCCAGGCCTGGCCGGACGCGGCCGCCAGGGCGTCGACGGCTGGGCCGGGCGCGATCTCGGGAGGCGCGTGCCGCATGGGCGCGGACGCCGTCACCCGGGCGACGGTACTCGTGGGCACGGCCGGGGCCTCGACCACTCCCAGTGAGTGCATCGAGGCGGTCAGCAGCGCCGCGGCGATGAACAGCAAACGGGTCTCCCCCTGGAAGGCCAGCCTGTCGTTCCCCTGCAGACGACAGGTGATGCTCTGTCGAGTCTAGGGAGAACGGCCCTTCGGGGGTCATGCGGGATGCAACTTGTCCCTCGAACTGGGGACACCCGCGGGCGCGTCGCAGCGGCCGGATCCCGCTCCGACGTGCAAGCGGTCGGGTCAGCGGGCGGCGTCGGCTGCTGCCTCGGCGTCGGTTGCGGTGACGGCCCCGGTTCCACCGTCCTCGTCCGTGCCCTCCGCCGGAGCGTCGGCGAGTGCCGCCGGCCCCTCGGTGACGAGGACGGCGAACTGGGCGGCATCGATGACCCGGACGCCGAGCTGCTCGGCCTTCGTGAGCTTCGAGCCCGCACCCGGACCGGCGGCGACGAAGTCCGTCTTCTTGCTGACACTCGAGGCTGCCTTCCCACCGGCGGCCATGATCGCCTCGAGTGCGCCCTCTCGCGTGAAGCCCTCGAGGGACCCCGTCGCGACGACGGTCACACCGCTGAGGACGCCGCCCTCGGCGACCGCGGCACCGGGACCCGGGTGACCCGGCGTGCTGAGCTGCACGCCCGCGGCCGTCCAGCGGTCGACGATCTCGCGGTGCCAGTCGACCTCGAACCAGTCGAGCAGCGCATCCGCGATGATGCCGCCGACGCCGTCCACCGCGGCCAGGTCCTCGCGCGAGGACGAACGGATGGCGTCGAGCGAGCCGAAGTGGTTCGCCAGGGCCCGGGCGGCCACCGGCCCCACGTGTCGGATGTTGAGGCCGACCAGGATGCGCCACAGCGGCTTGGTCTTCGCCGCGTCGATGTTCGCGAGCATCTCGAACGCGTTCTTCGACGGGTAGCGGGTCGGCTCGCCGGTGTAGTCGGCGCCGCGGGCGTCAGGGTCGTACGGCGGGTCGGTCTTCTTGCGCGCCCGGCTGAACGGGGTCACCCGCTTCGGGGCGCCGCCGTCCTCGGTCTTCTCCATGCCGGTCTCGGCGTCCCGCACGATGACCTCGATCGGGACGATGTCCTCCATCGTGAGGTCGAAGAGACCGGCCTCGGTCACGAGCGGCGGGGTCTCCGGGTGGACCGGCTGCGTCAGGGCGGCCGCCGCGACCTCGCCGAGGCCCTCGATGTCGAGCGAGCCGCGCGAGGCGATGTGCTCCACCCGCCCGCGCACCTGGGCCGGGCAGCTCTCGGCGTTCGGGCAGCGGAGGTCGATGTCGCCCTCCTTCGCCGGGCGCAGGGGTGTCCCGCACTCCGGGCACTCGGTCGGCATCACGAACTCGCGCTCGGTGCCGTCGCGGAGTTCGACGACGGGCCCGAGGACCTCGGGGATGACGTCCCCCGCCTTGCGGAGCACGACCGTGTCGCCGATCAGGACGCCCTTCGCCTTGACGACCTGCTGGTTGTGCAGGGTGGCCTGGCGCACGACGGACCCGGCGACCTCGGCCGGCTCCATCGACGCGAACGGGGTGGCACGCCCGGTCCGTCCGACGCTCACGACGATGTCGAGGAGCTTCGTGTGGACCTCTTCCGGCGGGTACTTGTAGGCGATCGCCCAGCGCGGGGCACGGGAGGTCGAGCCGAGCTCCTCGTGCAACGCGAGGTCGTCGACCTTGATGACGATGCCGTCGATCTGGTGCTCGACCGCGGACCGACGCTCCCCGTAGTCCTTGACGAAGCCCAGGACGTCCTGCACCGAGTCGAACACGCGGTGGTGCGTCCCGGTCGGCAGCCCCCACTCGTGCAGGAGCTCGTAGACCTCGGACTGCGCCCGGACGTCGGTGTCACGCTCGAGTTCGCGGACCGGCCAGGCGCCGATGCCGTGCACGAGCATCCGCAGTCGGCGGAGCCGGTCGACCATGAGCTCGCGCTTCGCCGGCGACTTGCCCTCTTCCTTCTGCCGGAGCGACCCCGCGGCGGCGTTCCGTGGGTTCGCGAACACGCGCTCACCCGCATCACGCTGCCGGGCGTTCAGTTCGTCGAACTGCGCGACCGGGAAGAAGATCTCGCCACGGACCTCCACGAGGGGCGGGTGTCCGGTGCCGGCGAGCCGGTCCGGGATGGTGCCCATCGTGCGGACGTTGCCGGTGACGTCCTCGCCCACGACGCCGTCGCCGCGGGTCGCCGCCGAGACGAGCCGGCCGTGCTCGTACCGCAGGTTGATCGCGAGCCCGTCGATCTTCAGCTCGGTCAGGAACCGGACCCGCTCGGCCCCGGCGTCGCGCTGGACCTTGAGCGCCCAGTCCGTCAGCTCGTCCGGGCTGAACACGTTGTCGAGGCTGAGCATGCGTTCGGCGTGCTCGACCGGCGCGAACTGCGTCGTCTGCGCCTGCCCGCCCACGGTCTGCGTCGGGCTGTCCTCGGTCAGCAGCTCCGGGAACCGCTGCTCGATCGCGTCCAACCGGCGCATCATGGCGTCGTACTCGGCATCGGCGACCGGGGAACCGTTGCCCTCGTAGTAGGCGTGTCGGAGCTCCGTGACGCGGGCGCGCAGCCGTTCGACCTCCCGAGCGGCCTGCGCGGCGTCGAGCCCCGCGGGGTCGATGGTCTCGAAGGTCGCGTCGGTGTCGCTCATGTGTCAGTTCTACCGCGCGCCACCGACCCTGGTCGCACCGTCCGCGCTGGCCGGGAGCGCCGCACGCGGACGGCGTGGGACGGGGGTCAGGCGGGGACGGGTGCCGCCGACACGGTGGTGTCGATCGTGCACTGCCCGAGCACCCGCGTCCCGACGTACACGACCGCGGTCTGCCCGGGCGCGACGCCGGAGAGCGGCGCGTCGGGGACGATCACGAGCGCGCCGTCCTCGACCCGTGCGGTGGCGGGCTCCGGGTCGGCGTGGGCGCGGATCTGCACGTCGCACCGGAACGGCTCCGACGGGTCGGCCGGTGCCGCACCGGCCCAGGTGTAGCGCGTGCCGGAGAGCGAGGCGACGTCGAGCGCCTCCTTCGGTCCGACGACGACCGTGTTGTCCTTCGGCCGGATCTCGAGCACGAACCGGGGCTTGCCGTCGGCAGCGGGGCGACCGAGGGCCAGACCGCGGCGCTGCCCGACCGTGTAGCCGTGCGCACCCTCGTGCGAGCCGACCACGGTGCCGTCACGCTCGACGACGTCACCGGTCGCGCTGCCCACGCGGTCGGCCAACCAGCCACGGGTGTCGCCGTCGGGGATGAAGCAGATGTCGTACGAGTCGGGCTTCTGTGCGACGGTGAGGCCGCGGGCAGCAGCCTCGGCCCGGACCTCGTCCTTCGAGGGCGTGGCCCCGAGCGGGAACATCGCGTGCCGGAGTTGCTCGGCGGTCAGGACGCCGAGCACGTAGGACTGGTCCTTCGCCCACGCCGCCGAACGGTGCAGTTCACGCGACCCGTCCGGGCCGGTGACGATGGAGGCGTAGTGGCCGGTGCAGACCGCGTCGAAGCCGAGGGCGAGCGCCTTCTCGAGCAGCGCGGCGAACTTGATGCGCTCGTTGCACCGCATGCAGGGGTTCGGGGTGCGGCCGGCCTGGTACTCGGCCACGAAGTCGTCGACGACGTCCTCCTTGAACCGCGCCGAGAAGTCCCAGACGTAGTACGGGATGCCGAGTGCGGCGGCGGCCCGCTGTGCGTCCATCGAGTCCTCGATGGTGCAGCACCCGCGGCTGCCGGTCCGGAGGGTGCCCGGCATCCGGCTGAGGGCCAGGTGCACGCCGACCACGTCGTGACCGGCCTCGACCGCCCGGGCAGCCGCCACCGCCGAGTCGACCCCACCGCTCATCGCCGCCAGAACACGCATGCGTCCAGGGTAACTCCGACACCGGCGTACCGTTGCTCGACGATGACGAGCACTCCGAACGACTCCTTCGACCTGCGGGGCGTCCTGCTGTCCGGGTTCCTGCCCGCGGCGCTCTTCGCGATCGGCGAGGGCGCGATCATCCCGATCATCCCGATCGCGGCGGACTCCCTCGGAGCCAGCCTGGCGATCGCCGGCTTCGTCGCCTCGCTGATCCTGGTCGGCGAGCTCATCGGCGACGTCCCCTCCGGCGTCGTGGTCGCGAGGATCGGCGAGCGGAACGCGATGATCGGCGCCGCCGTCGTCTCGGTGCTCGGCCTGCTCGTCTGCACGGCGGCCCCGAACCCGCTCGTGCTCGCGGTCGGGGTCTTCCTGGTCGGCCTGTCGACCGCCGTGTTCGCACTCGCCCGACACGCCTACATGACCACCGCGATCCCGCTGCGGATCCGGGCGCGGGCACTGTCGAGCCTCGGCGGCGTGTTCCGGTTCGGGTACTTCGTCGGACCGTTCCTCGCGGCCGGCGTCGTGCACCTCACCGGGACGACGCAGAGCGCGTTCTGGGTGCACGTCGTGTGCTGCCTCGGCGCAGCCGTGGTGCTCCTCGTCATCCGCGACCCCGCGACGGGCGCGCGCGGCCTGCAGCGGCCGACCCGGGCCTCCCGGCCGGCACCCGCCGACGCGACGGACGGACCCCGCACGACGGACGGGTCCGCGACGGGGACGCCCGACCACGAGGGCGAGCAGTTCGTCAAGGAGGAGTCCGAAGGCCTCTTCCGCACCCTCCGTTCCCACCACCGGGTCCTCGTCCGGCTCGGCAGCGGCGCCGCGCTCATCGGCGCGATGCGCGCCGGTCGCCAGGTGATCCTGCCGCTCTGGGCGGTCGCCGTCGGCCTCGACGACTCGTCAGCCGCGCTCGTGATCGGCATCGCGGGGGCCGTCGACTTCGCGCTGTTCTACACGAGCGGGCAGATCATGGACCGCTGGGGCCGCCTGGCGAGCGCCCTGCCCTGCATGCTCGGCCTGAGCATCTGCTACTTCCTGCTCGCCTGGAGCGACCACCTCGACGCCCGCGTCGGCTGGTTCATCGCGGTCGCGATGGCCATGTCCCTCGCGAACGGTGTCGGCTCCGGCATCCTCATGACGCTCGGCGCCGACCTCGCGCCGGCCGACCGTCCGGCGCCGTTCCTCGGCGCGTGGCGCTTCACCGGCGACCTCGGTTCCGCCGCGGCACCGCTCGTCATCTCGGGCGTCACCGCGGTCGCGACGATCGCGGTCGCGAGCGGTGTGATGGGCGTGCTCGGTCTGCTCGGCGCGGGCATCCTGCTCCGGTACGTGCCGCGGTACCTGCCGCGGTCGCTGCGCTGACGAGCCCCGCGCGCCCCGGTCGCGGCGCAGCCGGTCCCGACGTGACGTCGGCACCGTCCGGGAGGACCGCCCACCGTCCGCCGGACGGGCTCCTGCGTACACTGGGTCGGCCAGCGGGAGTGGTGGAATCGGTAGACACGCAGGATTTAGGTTCCTGTGCTTCGGCGTGAGGGTTCGAGTCCCTCCTTCCGCACCGGGGACCGCCGTGTCGGCGAGCGGCGCCCTGCCCGTCCGCTCGCCGTGCGGCGGGGCCCGCGACGTCACCCTCGCGACGGATGGGCCGGGCACGCCCGCACGGTACCCTCGGTCCGGCGGGTGCACTGTCCGCCCTCGTCCGCCGACCGGAAGAACCATGCACTCCGTCGCACTCGCCCTGATCCCCTGGCTGGATCCGCAGTACATCCTCGACCACTTCGGGGCGTTCGCCGTGCTCGTCGTCTGCGCGATCATCTTCGCCGAGACCGGCCTGCTGGTCGGTTTCATCTTCCCCGGGGACAGCCTGCTCGTCATCACGGGCCTGTTCGCCTTCGACCGTGACGGGCAGATCGGCGGGATCCCGATCTGGGCCGTCGCGCTGATGATCGGTGCCGCCGCGTTCATCGGCGGGGAACTCGGCTACTACATCGGCAAGAAGGCCGGACCGCCGATCTTCGAGCGCAAGGACAGCGGACTGTTCTCGAAGGCGAACGTCGACCGGACGAACGCGTTCTTCCACCGGTACGGCGCCCTCGCGGTGATCCTCGCCCGCTTCGTCCCCGTCGTGCGGACCTTCGCACCGATCGCGGCCGGGGTCGGTCGGATGGACTACCGGAAGTACTCGCTGTACAACGCCGTCGGCGCCGTCGTCTGGGGGGTCGGTGTGACCTTCCTCGGGTACTTCCTCGGCTACATCCCCGCCGTCGCGTACATCGTGCGCAACTACATCGACGTGATCCTGCTGGCGGCCGTCGTCGTCACGGTGGTCCCCGCCCTCCTCACCTACTTCCGCAACTCCCGCAAGGCGAAGCAGGCCGAGCAGTAGGAGCCGGCGGGCCCGCGTGCGAGACGGGCCCGTCGGTGCGGGACGCCGCGAGAGCACCGAGACGCCGCCGGACCCGGCGGCGTCTCACGTCCTCGGCGGCGTCGCGCCCCGACCGAGGCGTCTCGGCCGACACCCGGACGCGCCGTGCGGCTACCGCTCCGCGCCCTGGAACCACTCGCGGACGATGGGCGCGATGCCCCGGAACGCCTTCGACCGGTGGCTCAGCGCGTTCTTCTCGGCGCGGGTCAGCTGCGCCGCCGATCCGTCCGCGTCGTCCGGTCGGAACACCGGGTCGTAGCCGTGACCGCCGTCACCGACGGGCTCGGTGCCGACCTCGCCGTTCCAGACCGCCTCGAACACGTGCTCGGTACCGGACGGCGTCACGAACGCCGCGGCGCAGACGAAGGCCGCGGTCCGCTCGACCACGCCCTCCAGGTTCTGCAGGAGGAGCGCGATGTTGTCCGCGTCCACCCGGGTGCCGGCGTACCGGGCGGAGTGGATGCCCGGTGCACCGCCGAGCGCGTCGACCGCGATGCCGGAGTCGTCCGCGAGCGCGGGCAGCCCCGTGTGCGCGACCGCAGCACGGGCCTTGATGAGGGCGTTCGCCGCGTAGCTGTCACCGTCCTCGACCGGCTCGGGCCCGTCGTAGGCGACGAGCTCGATCCCACCGAGCGCGTCCCCGAGGATGTCCCGCAGCTCGACGACCTTCCCCTGGTTGTGCGTCGCGAGGACGACCGTGCCGGTCACGAGGCCAGCCCCAGGGCCGCGCGCTGGACCGCGGCGAGCGAGGCGTTGCCGGCGAGCCCGAGGTCGAGCAGCGCGTCCAGCTCGTCACGGTCGAACGGCGCGTGCTCGGCGGTGCCCTGGACCTCGATGAACTTCCCCGACCCGGTCGTGACGATGTTCATGTCGGTGTCGGCGCGGCTGTCCTCCTCGTACGCCAGGTCGAGCATCGGCACCCCGCCGACGATCCCGACCGAGATCGCCTGCACGCTGTCGGTCAGCGGCGTCGCCTTCTTGCCGATGAAGCCCTTCGACCGGCCCCACTCGATCGCGTCGGCCATCGCGACGTACGCGCCGGTGATCGACGCGGTGCGGGTGCCGCCGTCGGCCTGCAGCACGTCGCAGTCGAGGACGAGGGTGTTCTCCCCCAGGCCCTTCATGTCGACCACGGCACGCAGCGAGCGGCCGATGAGCCGCGAGATCTCGTGCGTGCGGCCGCCGACCTTGCCCTTGATCGACTCGCGCTGCATGCGCTCGTTGGTGGACCGCGGCAGCATCGAGTACTCGGCGGTGACCCAGCCGGTCCCCTTGCCGGCCATCCACCGCGGCACCCCGTTGGTGAACGAGGCGGTGCAGAGGACCTTCGTGTTGCCGAACGAGATGAGGGCGCTGCCCTCGGCCTGGGTGCTCCAGCCCCGCTCGATGGTGACGGGTCGGTGGTCGGTGGTGGTGCGGCCGTCGATGCGGGCGGGTCCGTCGGTGGCGTTCATGGTGTTCCTCTCGGTCCGGCCTGGAGGCTCGGTGCGGGTGGTCCGGTCGTCGTGCGCCCGCCGGGTGGCGGCGCGGGCATGGTCAGCGCGGGGCGCGCGGGAGCGTGATGGCGCCGGTCTCCAGGTGGCCGACGCTCGCGACCTCGGGCCCGAGGAACCGGCGGGCGAGTCGGATGAAGCCGGCCGGGTCGGCGCCGGTCGCCTCGAACGAGTGGCTCGGGGGCTCGGTGCTCGTGCGCTCGAGCCCGTGTTCGACCAGGCGTCGGTAGACGTCGCTCGCGGTCTCCTCGGCGCTCGAGACCAGCGTGACGTCCGGCCCCATGACGTACTGGATCGCGGCGGACATGAGCGGGTAGTGCGTGCAGCCGAGCACGAGGGTGTCGACGCCGGCGTCCCGCACCGGGGCGAGGTAGCCGGCGGCGACCTCGCGGAGACCGGCGGACGAGGTGTCCCCCGCCTCGACGAACTCGACGAAACGGGGGCAGGCCGCGGTGGTGAGGGTGACGTCGGCGGCGACCGCGAAGGCGTCCTCGTAGGCACGGGAGGCGATCGTCCCGATCGTGCCGATCACACCGATGCGGCCGGTGCGGGTCTGCTTGACGGCGGCGCGGGCCGCAGGCTGGATGACCTCGACGACGGGGATCCCGACGGCCTGCTCGTAGCGTTCGCGGGCGTCGCGGAGCACGGCCGAGGACGCGGTGTTGCAGGCGATGACGAGCGCCTTGACACCCTGGTCGACCAGGTCGTCCATCACCTGCAGGGCGTACCGCCGGACGTCGGCGATCGGCTTCGGGCCGTACGGCGAGTGCAGGGTGTCCCCGACGTAGCGGACGCTCTCGCGGGGCAGCTGGTCGATGATCGCCCGGGCCACCGTGAGCCCGCCGACGCCGCTGTCGAAGACTCCGATCGGTGCATCCGTCACGGTGACCAGCGTACCGACGCGCGCCGACCCGCCGTCGCGCTCCGGGCCTCCAGGGTCCGATCCGTGCCTGTCGGCCCGGTCCTGGCTAGGGTCGGTGGGGTGACCACCGCGCTCCTCACCGACCAGTACGAACTCACCATGGTCGACGCCGCGTTGAAGGACGGCACCGCCGACCGCCGCTGCGTCTTCGAGGTGTTCGCCCGCCGCCTGCCGGACGGGCGCCGGTACGGCGTCGCCGCCGGGCTCGGGCGGTTCCTCACCCAGCTCACGGAGTTCCGGTTCGGCGACGAGGAGATCGGCTTCCTCCGTGACCGTCGGGTGATCGACGAGGGCACCGCACGCTGGCTCGCCGACTACCGGTTCAGCGGCGACGTCCGCGCCTACCGCGAGGGCGAGGTGTTCTTCCCGAACTCCCCCGTCCTGCAGATCGAGGGCACCTTCGCCGAGGCCGTGATGCTCGAGACCCTCGCGCTCAGCGTGTTCAACGCCGACTCGGCGATCGCCTCCGCCGCGGCCCGCATGGTCTCCGCCGCCGACCGCCGACCGCTCGCCGAGATGGGCTCGCGCCGCACCGGCGAGTGGAACGCGGTCGCCGCTGCCCGGGCCGCGTACATCGCGGGCTTCGGCGCGACGAGCAACCTCGAGGCCGGGCGCACCTGGGGGATCCCCACGATGGGCACCGCCGCGCACGCCTTCACGCTCCTGCACGACTCCGAGGAGGCCGCCTTCCGGTCGCAGCTCGACGCCCTCGGCAGCGGCACGACGCTGCTCGTCGACACGTACGACATCGAGGCCGCGGTCGAGACGGCGGTCCGCCTGACGGACGGCAAGCTCGGCGCGGTCCGCATCGACAGCGGCGACCTGCCGTCGGTCGTCGCGAGCGTCCGCGCGCAGCTCGACCGGCTCGGCGCGACCGGCACGAAGATCACGGTCACGAACGACCTGGACGAGTACACGATCGCCGCGCTCCGTGCCGCGCCGGTGGACTCCTACGGCGTCGGCACCTCGGTCGTGTCGGGCTCGGGACACCCGGCAGCCGGCATGGTGTTCAAGCTCGTCGCGCACCACTCCCCCGCCGGCGAGTGGGTGCCGGTCGCCAAGAAGTCCGCCGACAAGGCGTCGACCGGCGGCCGCAAGGAGGCGGGACGCCGGCTGCGGAACGGCATCGCGACGGCGGAGGTCGTGCTCACCTCCGGCTCGGTCGGGCCGGACGAGCGCGACCTGCTCGTGCCCGTGGTCACGCGCGGCGAGGTGGACCCGGCGTTCCTCGGCGTCGCGGGCGTCGAGGCGGCGCGGGCGCACCACAAGCGGGCGAAGGCCGAACTGCCGGCGGACGCGGAGCGCATCGGTCGCGGCGACCCGGCGATCCCGACGCTCGTCATCTGACCCCGCGGGCGGGCGCGCCTGCGGCCCGGTGCTACTCGGACTTCATCCGCTCGTAGATCTTCTTGCAGTCGGGGCAGACCGGGAACTTCTCGGGGTCGCGGCCCGGGATCCACTTCTTGCCGCACAGCGCCTTGACGGCCTTGCCGGTCAGGGCGGACTCGAGGATCTTGTCCTTCTTGACGTAGTGCGAGAACCGCTCGTGGTCGCCGGGCTCGATCGCCTCCTCTTCCAGGAGCTTCTCGAGTTCGCGGTCCATCACGTCGAGGCCGCCACCACCGGGTTCCGTCGTGCTCATGACACCAGCGTACGTCGCCGTCCGCGGTCGCGCTGCCTCCGCGGGCTCCGGTCCCACCCTGCCCGGTCGCGTGCGCCGGGTGGGGCGCCCGGGGTCCGGTGCGCCGGGTGGGGCGCCCCGGTCCGCGGTGCGCCGCGTCAGTTGCGCTGGGCAGCGGCCAGGAGGTCCGGACCGCGTCGGTCGAACACCGCACCGCCGACGACGACGCCGACCACGAGCAGCACCAGCCCGACGCCGACCCCGAGCCAGAGGGTGGGCCAGGCGTCGCCGCCGTGGAGCAGGACCACGGCCGCGGACCAGCCGGCGGGGACCATGCAGACCAGGGTGCCGAGCACCATCAGCGTCTGCGCGACGGTGGCCGTGGCGCCGGCGGCCTGCGGCTGCTGGAAGGGGTGGTCGCCGGGCCGGACCGTCGGGTAGGGCAGCACGACCGACACGATGCTCGACAGGCCGAGTCCGCCGAGCAGGGCACTCACCGAGACCCCGACGAGCAGCGGGAAGGCGATCGGGTCGCCGTACAGGCTGGCCGACAGCCAGGCTCCGACGACGAGCAGCGGCAGGCCGACCACGATGAGCGGGACCAGACGGCCGAGGCGGTCCGTCCACCCGGGGGCACCCGAGGCGACGTGCAGCCAGACGGCCGTGTTGTCGTAGGAGACGTCGTTGTGCGGCAGGAACCCGGCGATGAGCGCCAAGAGCGGCAGCGGTGCGAGCGCGGTCCACGCCCACGGCACCCCGGCGACACCGAGCGGCACCACCACGAGCGGCACGAAGACCAGGATGAGGTACGAGCTGCGGTACCGCGGGTCGCGACCCCAGTAGGTCAGCGCCCGGGCGGCGACCGCACCGAGGGGGGTGGACCCGAGCCGGTCGAACCAGCCGAGCGTGCGGTGGTGGCGCGCTCGGGTCTGCCCCGACACCGTGACGAGCAACCGTCCGACCAGCCCCCACCAGGCGAGCGCGAGCACCCCGACGACGACGAGTGCGACGGCGAGCTTGCCGACGGCAGCGCCGACGTGCCCGCTCGCCGCATCTGCCGGGACGGCCCACGCGGCGCCCCACGGCGTCCAGCCGGCGACGTCGGCGATGCCCTGGAGTTCGGCGCCGGAGGGGTCGATCCAGTCGGGACGGAGCAGCAGCGGCACCGTGGCCACGAGCAGCACGACCACGACGAACGCGACGGACCAGGCAGCGTCCTGGACGCGGTGTGCCGGGAAGAGCCACGCGCCGACGGCGCTGCCGACCCGGAGGAGCAGCGCGGTCGTCGCGACGACGAGGACGGCCGCGAGGACGCCGAGGAGCACCGGGCCGACCCCACGGCTCCACGTCACCACCTGTGCGACGGCGAGCACCGCGACCGCGAGCACCGGGATGCCCAGGAGTCCGGCGAGCCCCAACCCGACGGCGAGGTCCTTGCGACCGATGCCGTGCACGGCGAAGCGCCGCGGGTCGAGCGGGTCCGCCACCCCGACGGCGAGCGGGACGAACGTGCAGCCGACGGCGACGGCGGCACCGACCAGCACCACGACGGCCCGGGCGGCCGCGGGGTCGGCGGCGCGGAGGTCGATGAACACGGACGCGACCCAGACGGCGACGACGAGGGCGGCGAGACTGCCGAGCACGACGGCCACGGACCGGCGGGCTCCCCCGCGGACCTCGCCCGCGAGCAGGTCGGCCCTCAGCCGGAGAAGCTGTGCAACCATTCCATGCTCTCCGCGACGGGGCGACCGCCGGCGAGTTCGACGAACGTGTCCTCGAGGCTGCGGCGCCCGCGCACCTGCGCCATGGTGCCGGCGGCCAGGACCTTGCCACCGACGATGATCGCCACGGAATCGCAGGTGCGCTGGACCAGTTCCATGGAGTGGCTGGAGAGCACGACGGTGCCGCCCCCGGCGGTGTACCGCCGCAGGATGTCGGTGATGGTCGTCGCGCTGACCGGGTCGACCGACTCGAACGGTTCGTCGAGCACGAGCACGCGCGGCGAGTGGATGAGCGTGGCGGCGAGGGCGATCTTCTTCGCCATGCCGACGGAGTAGTCCGCGACGGGTCGGCCGAGGGCGTCGCCGAGACCGAACGCCTCGGCGAGGTCGGCGCTCCGGCTGCGAGCGGTCGCACCGTCGAGCCCGCGGAGCGTCGCCGAGTAGAACAGCATCTGCGCGCCGGTCAGGCGGTCGAAGAGCCGGAGCCGGTCCGGCAGGACGCCCATCGCGCGCTTGGCAGCGGTCGGGTCCGCCCACACGTCGTGGTCGAGCACCGTCACCGAGCCGGCGTCGGGACGCAGGAGGCCCGTGAGGATGGACAGCGTCGTCGTCTTGCCCGCCCCGTTCGGACCGACCACGCCGAAGATCGAGCCCTTGCGGATCTCGAGGTCGACGTCGTCCGCCGCCAGGGTCTGTCCGTACCGCTTGACGAGGCCGTCGGCACGGAGCACGACGGGCTGCTGTGGCACGTTCGGACGCGCGGTGGGCCGCTTGGCCGACGGCCGTGCACTCGTCGAGGCGCCGGATGCACCGGACGCGTCCCGAGCGCCCGTGCCCGAACCGTCCCGCGCCTCCTGTCCGCCGCGCTCGGCCCGCTGCTCGGGCGTGCGCGCCGCTGCTGCCCCCTGCGGGCGTGTCGCCCGTCCGGAGCGCTTCTTGCCCTTCTTCACCGGTCGCGCCGGGGTCGCCCCCGCGGCGGCCGTCGGCGGGGCGTCCGCCCCGGCGCCTTCCGGGGCCTGGACCGCACTGCCGGTCGTCTCGTCCGTCATCTCGTCACCCGCGGGCGCACCCTGCGCACCCGTGTCCCCCGTGTCGTCGTGGTCGCCGCTGCCCGTCCTCGAGCCAGCGGTACTGCCTGTCCCCGGGGCAGCGTTCGCGTCGTCGTCCTGATCGGCCGTCCATGTGGCGTCCGACGTGCTGTACACGTCGTCGTCTCCCGTTGTTCCTGCCGACACGAGCCCAACCGTACCAACGGTTCCGACCGCCCGCTGGGCCGCGTCCGGCCGGGTCACGATCCGAACACGATGCCGGGCGAGCCGTACCCCGCTCCCGGCTCGTTCCGTATCATTCACCGAGACACGATGCAGTGTTCACCACTCGGAAACCCGTCCGGACGAGCCGGAGCGGTCGCCGTACGGAGCGCACGTCGCTCCGGATCACGCGATCCGCGGCGTTCTCGCACGGATGACGAGCAGACTCGAAGAGTCCACCCAGCCCCACACGGAGCGCCCCCGGGCGACTCCACCGCACGGGGCGGGCGGACACCGGAAGGGACAAGCATGACCACGCAGATCGTGATCCTCGCAGCGGGGATGGGCAGCCGCCTCGGGCGCAGCCTGCCGAAGCCGCTCACCGAACTCAGCGACGGCCGCACCATCATGCAGCAGCAGTTCGACAACATCCGCGCCGCCTTCGGGTCGAGCGCCCGGGTGACCATCGTCGTCGGCTACAAGTCGGAGTACATCGTCGAGGCGTTCCCCGAGGCGAACTTCGTCTACAACGAGTCCTACGACTCCACGAACACCTCGAAGAGCCTGCTGCGCGCCCTCAAGGCGACCGGCAAGAGCGGCGTCCTCTGGATGAACGGCGACGTCGTCTTCGATCCGATGGCCCTCGTCCGTGCCGCCGACATGATCGACGAAGGTCGCTCGTTCGTCAGCGTCAACACCGAGAAGGTCTCCGACGAGGAGGTCAAGTACACCGTCGACGCCGAGGGCTTCATCGCGAAGCTGTCGAAGAAGGTCGTCGGTGGGCTCGGTGAAGCCGTCGGCATCAACTACGTCTCGGCGGCCGACAAGCAGGCCCTCGTGCGCCAGCTCGGCCGGGTCGACGACCAGGAGTACTTCGAGGGCGGCATCGAGGCTGCCATCGCCGAGGACGGGCTACGCTGGACGCCGATCGACATCTCGGACCTCTACGCGGTCGAGATCGACTTCGCCGAGGACCTCGAGCGCGCGAACGACCTGTTCGCCTGACCAGCGTCAGGACCCCCTGGTCGTCTCCTCCCTCCGGCGTCGTCACGGCCGGAGGGAACCCATGAGTGGAACGCGCACGCAGTCAGCCGCCGTCGCGGCGTCACCGATGCGGTCCCGTGGCGCGGGCCGCCGGTACCGTCAGGCGCTCTGGCTGCTGACCGTCCGCGACCTGCGTGTGCGGTACTCGACGTCGGCCCTCGGGTACTTCTGGTCGATCCTCGACCCGCTGGTGATGTCGGCGATCTACTGGTTCGTCTTCACGCAGGTGTTCCACCGCGGGTCGGTGGGTGAGGAACCGTACATCGTGTTCCTGCTCACGGCCCTGCTGCCCTGGATGTGGTTCACCGGCGGCGTCTCGGACTCGACACGCGCCTTCATCAAGGAGTCGAAGCTCATCCGCTCGACGACGATCCCGCGGAGCATCTGGGTGGCGCGGATCGACGCGTCGAAGGCCATCGAGTTCCTGCTGAGCATCCCGGTGCTCGCCGTCTTCGCGGTCGCCACCGGCGCGCACCTGCACTGGCAGGCCGTGCTCTGGCCGCTCGCGATCGTGCTGCAGGCCACCCTCGTCTACGGTCTGGGGCTCATCGTGGCGCCGCTCGTGGTCTTCTTCCGCGACCTCGAGCGCGCGGTGAAGCTCGTGCTCCGGTTCATGTTCTACGCGTCCCCGATCATCTACGGCACGCACGCGCTCCCCCCGGTGCTGCACGGCCTCGCCGCGATCAACCCGCTCAGCGGCATCTTCGGCATCTACCGCTCGGCGTTCTTCCCGGGCCAGCTCGACTGGGTGGAGGTGGCCGCATCGGTCGTCGTCACCGCGGTCGTGCTCGTCGTCGGGGTCGTCGTCTTCCGCCGAAGCGAGCACCGCGTCCTCAAGGAGCTGTGATGGCCACGACCGAACCCTCCGTGACCGCGAGCACCACCGCACCGGTGATCTCCGTCACCGACGCCGGCATCCGGTTCAAGCGCAACCGTCGGGCGAGCCGGAGCTTCAAGGACCTGTTCGGACGCGGACAGCGCCGCCGCAAGGCCGACGAGTTCTGGGCGTTGCGGAACGTGTCGTTCGACGTGCGCCCGGGCGAGGCGATCGGCGTCGTCGGTCGGAACGGACAGGGCAAGTCCACGCTGCTGAAGCTCGTGGCGCAGGTGATGCTCCCGGACGAGGGTCGCGTGCACGTCGGTGCCGGTGTCGCCCCCCTCATCGAGATCACCGGCGGGTTCGTCGGGGACCTCACCGTCCGCGACAACGTCTTCCTGACCGCCGGCCTGCACGGCATGTCGCGGGCCGAGATCCGCGACGCGTTCGACGAGATCATCGCCTTCGCCGAGATCGGCGACTTCGTGGACACCCCGTACAAGCACCTCTCCAGTGGCATGAAGGTGCGGATCGCCTTCGCCGTGATCTCGCGGCTGGACGAGCCGGTGATCCTGGTCGACGAGGTCCTGGCCGTCGGCGACAAGGCCTTCCGCGAGAAGTGTTACAAGCGCATCGAGGAGCTGCTGGCCGGCGGGCGCACGCTGTTCTTCGTCTCGCACAGCGACAAGGACCTGCGCCGTTTCTGCGACCGCGGGCTGTACCTCGACAAGGGCCGTCTGCAGTTCGACGGGCCGATCGACGAGGCCCTCGACCGCTACAACGCGGACCACGGGGCCTGAGCGCCTCTCCTCCACAACCCGGGCCTCCCGCAGCGCGCTCCACAGCCCGGTGTCCTCCGGGGGGCCGGCGGGGCCCCGACGTCGGACCCCACCCCTAGCGTGCTGCCCATGCACCACCCCAGCACCGCCTACCCAGTCCCGTTCACCGTCGACCGATCGGCCGCCCCACGGCGGTACGAGATCACCAACACCAGCAGCGAGACCCTCGACGGCATCGACCTGACGCATCTGGGCACGGGGTACTCCCCGCCGCTCGTCGTGCGTCGGCTCGAGCCCGGCCGTGGGTTGTCCCTCGCCGTGTTCGGTGCCGCCCCGGACGAGACCGGCGTCGTCATCGTGCGGTGGCGCCGACCGGACCGCTCCGAGTACCTGTGGCGGATGTCCCTGGCCGGGCCCGGGCTCGCTCCCTGATCCGGGGTCGGTCCGGGTCCTCAGCGACCGGAGCGCTCGGCGGCGACCTCGTGCCAGCGTGCGACCAGGCGGTCGACCGCGGCGTGGAAGCGCGAGGTCGCCGCACCGGGCGTCGTGTCGCCGAAGTAGCGCTCGACCCAGTGCCGCAGGCGAGCGAGCTGCTCGGCGTCGTTCGCGGCCCGGTCCACGCGCGCGAGCACGTCTCCGGCGTCCTCGGCCCGGAGCCAGTCGGCGTCGGACAGGTACCCGCGCTCGTCGACCTCGGCGTCCGCGGACACCGGACGGGTCACGAGCAGGGGCCGCCCCACGGCGAGCCGGTCGTAGATCATCGCGCTGATGTCGGTGATCGCGACGTCGGCGCCCGCGAGCTGCCAGCCCAGCGTCGGCCCGTCGTCGTACACGTGGTGCGCCGACGGGTCGGCGGCGTTGGCCGCGGCGATGGCGGCGACGATCCGCTCGTGGGCGGCCTTGTACCCGGGGTCGACCACGCCGCTCCGGGGGTGCGGCCGGTACACGAAGCGGTGCTGCGGCGACGCGAGCACCCGCTCGGCGATCGTCGTCCCGTGGCTCGCGATGGACCCGTAGGCCGCAGCGCCGCGGTCTCCCTCCCACGTCGGTGCGTAGAGCACGACGGTCCGCTCGTCGGCGGGGTACGGGGGCTCCCCCACGAAGTGGTCCGCCTGGGGACGGCCGATGGCGATCGTCCTGGCGTCCAGGTCGTAGTCCCACAGCGCATCGGCGAGCCGGTCACGGGCGGCGTCACCGGCGATCAGGGCGTAGTCGTACGCCTTGAACTGGTTCGTCGTCATGTACATCTTGTCGCTCTCACCGTGGTTCACGAAGACGTGCCACATGCGCCCGTACCGCATCATCTGGAAGTTCCGGGCGTTCTGGTTGACGTAGAGCACCGTCTTCGGCGACTGCTCCGCGACGAACCGCTCGAGGTCCACCACCTGCCGTGCGTAGACGACGGGGACCGGCGACTCGTCGAGCAGCGCCAGCATGGTGCCGGGGTTCCGCGACACGATCGCGACGCCGCGGTGTCGGGACAGTTCGGCCAGCGGGCCGTACCACTGCCGGATCTGGTACATGTTCACCGGTCCGTCGGCGAAGTACACGGCGATCTCGACGGAGCCGGGCGCGGGCGTCGGTGCCGAGGGCAGCCGGCGGGCCAACCGGCCGCGCACCTGCCGCGACCGCACCAGCCGGAGCACGAGACGGATCGCGGTGCGGGCGTCGTTGACGATGGCCATGCTGTGCTCCTGGGCGCTGGTTCGGTGGAGTCGGGTCGGCACGGTGTGGACCGTGTCGGGACGGGTCGGCTGCGGGATCAGACGACGGGCGGTCGGCCCGCCAGCGTCATCCGTCCGATCGTCAGCCATCCCATCACGTGCACCGGACCGCAGTCCGTCCGCCAGCCCTCGGCGACGCCGGCGAGCCAGGTCGCGAGGCGTCGCGGCGAGCGCCACCACCGGAGCACCTGGATCGCGGCCCAACTGCCCACGTAGAGCGGTTGCAGGACCGCGGGGAGGTTCCGTCGCGCCAACCACACCCGGTTCCGGGCGTTCAGCCGCACGTACTCGCGGTGCCGTGCGGGATCGATCGCGGGGTGGTTCGCCACGAGGTCCCCCGCGTACCAGGTCCGTCGTCCGGCGTCCCACACCCGCCACGCGAGCTCGATGCCCTCGTGCGCGTAGAAGTACTCCGCTCCCCAGCCGCCGACGGCATGCCAGACGTCCATCGGCAGGACGACGGCGCCCTCCCACACGGAGAACACCGGCGAGCTCTGCTCCGAGTCGCCCTTCCGGATGCGGGGCACCCAGCGCCGGGGGTTCGCCGCGCCGCTCGGATCGACGACCCGCGGCTGCACGAGGCCGAGCGACGGGTCCTGCTCGAACAACGCGATGGTGTCCCGCAGGAACGTCGGCGACGGCACCGACGCGTCGTCGTCGAGGAAGAACAGGTAGTCGCCGTCCACCACGGCGGCCCCGGCGTTCCGGCCGGCGGGGATGCCGAGGTTCTCCGGCAGCGCCAGTGCCCGGACCCCGTCGGGCAGGTCGACGGGCTCCCAGCCGTTGCCGACGCAGACCACGTCGAGTTCGACGTCCTGCTGCGCCAGCACGCTGTCGAGCCCGCGCCGGAGGTCCTCCGGCCGGGTGCCCTGCGTGAGACTGACGACGGCGACCCGAGGGCGGTCGCGGTGTGGCACCGCATGGCGTCGGTCGGTGCCGCCGGTCACGCGCGGACCCGCTTCGAGGAGATGATGGCCAGGAAGTGGCCGGCGGTCGCCAGGACGGCGAGCGGCAGGAGCGCCCCGACCAGGATCCGGTCGGCCAGCGGGTGCCCGATGACGAGCGCCACCAGGGCCACGACGAACGTGATGATCGTCAGCTCGACCGAGTGGTAGAGCCGGTGGAACGGCAGGAACCGCGCGACGCGGCGGAGCGAGGCCAGGCGGGCACCCGTCGGCGCGGTCGCACCGTCACGGCGGTCGGCGAGCTTCTCCATCCCGCCGTGCGCCCGGGCGACGTGCACCATGTCGTTGAGGGCCTTGTTGAGCACGATCACCAGACCGAGGGCGCACCCGATCGTCGTCCACATCCAGTCGACGCCCTCGATCGGCCACGTCGCGGCGCGGACACCGAGGGCGATCGGGATGAGTCCCTCGGTCGTGTAGTGCCCGACCTTGTCGAGGAAGATGCCGGCGGGCGACCGGGTGCCGCGCCAGCGAGCGACCTCGCCGTCGGAGCAGTCGACGAGCATCTGGAGCTGACCGAGCACGAGGGCGATGAGCGCACCCCAGATGCCCGGGATGAGCAGTGCGGCCGCGGCCGACCAGCCGACCAGGATCATCAGGCCCGTGACCTGGTTCGCGCTGACCCGGGTCCGGAGCAGCACGGACGTCAGGTAGGGCGAGATGTCCCGCAGGTAGAGCGAGGCCGTCCAGTGCTCGGCGTTGGCGCGTGCGCGGACCTCGTCCGGCTGGGCCACGGCGCGGAGTTCCGCGATCGAGGTGGGACGTGCGAACCCGCGGCTGTCCCGGGGACCCGGCGCAGCGCCGTTCCCGAGGTCGTCGTCGGCCATGTCGGTCACCGTCCCGTGTGCGTGGTCAGATCGGAGGTCCGGGTGAGGAACCCGATGATGAAGCCGACGCCCCAGCCGACGTGGATGCACGGCAGCACGACGAGCAACCACGCCCGGGTCGCCGGATCCGATCGTCGCGACACCGCGAGCGCGCCGACGACGACGAAGAGCAGGTAGGTCGCCGGGATCGCGAAGCCGGTCAGTGCCCACGCGAGCGGGCTGCCGAGCAGCGCTCCGACGACGCCGACGAGACCGGCGACGAGGCCGAGTGCGACGGCGACGACCATGAGCGGCGGGACGAAGTAGCGCAGGCCGTTGCCGGCGGGGAACCGCCGGGCCAGCTCACCGCGCCACAGCCCGGTCGCGACGAACTGCCGCACCAGGCGGCGCAGGCTCGGTCGGGGCCGGTAGGTGACGACGAGCTCCGGGGTGAACCACACGGTGCCGCCGGTGGTCCGCAGCCGTCGGTTGAGCTCCCAGTCCTGGCCGCGCTTGATGCCCTCGTCGAAGAGCCCGACGGCGAACAGCCGCTCGCGTCGGAACACCCCGAGGTAGGCCGTCTCGGCCGGACCGGCCTGCCCGCCGACGTGGTGCGGCGTGCCGCCGAGGCCCACCCGGCTGCCGTAGGCCAGCGCGACGGCCTTCTCGAACGGCGTGCGGCCCTCGGCACGCATGATGCCGCCGACGTTGTCCGCTCCGGACTCCTGCAGGGTCCGGACGGCGATCCGCGTGTAGTCCTGCGGCAGGACGCTGTGCGCGTCGACGCGCACCACGATCGGGTGCTCGGAGGCCCGGATCGCCACGTTGAGACCGGCGGGCGTCGAGCCGACGGGGTTGTCGACAGCACGGATCCGCGGGTCGGCGGCGCTCATCTCGGCGACGAGTTCGTTCGTGCCGTCGATCGAGGGCCCGAGGGCGAGGATCACCTCGAAGGGACCCTGGTAGTCCTGCTCGAGCAGACTGCCCACCGCCGCGCGGACCTCGGTCACCTCGTTGAGCACGGGCATGACGTAGGAGACACCCGGCAGGGCCTGTCCGTCGTGCTGCATGTGATCCTCGGGGTCCGGCGGGCGCGGCACGGCCCGCCTGGGCCGCCTCGCAGAGCGGACCCGAGCCTATCAAGCACCTGCGGCACCCACCTGGCCGCACCCCGCGTGCCCGACGGACGGACGGGAGGCTCCCCACCACCTGGTGGGGAGCCTCCCGTCCGGAACGTGCCGGGTCAGTTCGAGCTGTCGTACGTGCCGAGTTCCACGTCCGCCGTGCGGGTCTGCCCGTCGCGGACGTAGGTGACCTTGGTCGTCGCGCCTCCGGCGTAGAAGCGGACCTGGGCGGTGAGGTCGGTCGCGTCGGCGATCGAGGCGTCGCCGAGCTTGGTCACGACGTCGCCCTTCTGCAGACCGGCCTCGGCGGCCGCGCCGCCCGAGGTCACCGACTTGATGAGCGCGCCGACCTGCGAGGCGTTCGCGTCCTCGGTTGCGTCACCGACCGACGCGCCGAGCAGACCGTGGGTGGCCTTGCCGTTCTCGACGATCTCGGTCGCGACGCGCTTGACCAGGTTCGACGGGATCGAGAAGCCCACGCCGATGCTGCCGGCCTGCGAGCTGGACGAGTCCGAGCTGCCGGCACTGGCGATCGCGACGTTGATCCCGATGAGCGCGCCCTTGTCGTCGAGGAGCGCACCACCCGAGTTGCCGGGGTTGATCGATGCGTCGGTCTGGATCACGGGCAGCGAGACGGTCGTGCTGGCCCCGGAGCTGCTGCCGTTGTCGCCGTTGCCCCAGAAGTCGAACGGGCCGTTGCCGTTGTTGCCCTGGCCCTCGTTCGTGTCGCCACCGGCGTTCGGGTCGCTCGACGTGACCTGGATGCTTCGGTTCAGGGTCGAGACGATGCCGTCCGTGACGGTGTTCGACAGGCCGAGCGGGGCGCCGATCGCGACCGCCGTGTCACCCACGTTGAGCTTCGACGAGTCGGCGAAGTCGATCGGGGTGAGGTCGGGCGCGTCGATCTTGATCACCGCGAGGTCCACCGTCGGGTCGGTGCCCACGAGCGTGCCCTTGTAGACCTTGCCGTTCGAGGTCGTCACCGAGATCGTGCCGTTCGCGCTGTCACCGTCGAGGGTCACCACGTGCGTGTTCGTGACGATGTACCCCTCCTTGTTCAGCACGACGCCCGATCCGGTGCCGGCCTCGCTGCTCGCGGAGACGTTGATCGTGACGACCGACGGGGTGGCCTTGGCGGCGACCGCGGTCACGACGGTGGCGGAGTCGTAGTCGTTCACGGTGAGGTTGCCGCCGCTCTGCGAGGTGCCCGAGCCGCCCACCACCGTGCCGCCGTCGGAGGCCGCACCGGCGGCCCAGCCGGCGCCGCCGCCGACGAGACCGGCGATCACCGCGGCCGCGACGAGCGGCAGGACGAGCCGGTTCTTCCCGGAGCGTTCACGTGTGGCGGTACCGGCCGACGCCGGGGCACCGCTGAAGTAGTGGCCGTTCGCACGCTGCTGGTCGGCTGCCTCGCCGAACGCGCTCGTCGCCGAGGTCGGACGCTGCTCGGAGGACCGGGCCGGAGCGGACGCGGCGGAGTACTCGCCGTACTGCGGGCGGTCCTGGCCGTACTGGCCCTGCCCGTACTGGCCGTACTGGCCGTACTCGCTCTGCTGGCCGTAATGGCCGTACTGGCCCTGGCCGTACTCGCTCTGCTGGCCGTACTGGCCCTGCTGGCCGTACTGGCCCTGGCCGTACTGGCTCTGCTGTCCGTACTGGCCCTGGCCGTACTGGTCCTGCCCGTACTGCGTGCCCTGGCCGTACTGGCCCTGCTGCGCGTACTGGCCGTACTGGCCGTACTCGGCGGTCGGCGCGGATCCACCGTCCGCGGTCGGGTACGGCGCGGTGGAGCGGTCGGTGCGGTGGTCCGAGGCGGCAGCGAACTGCTCGGTCTCCTGCGCCGGAGTCGTCCCCACCACGTCCGTGTCGTCGGCGCCGTGGTGCCCGTGACGGGCCCCGTTCGACTCGTCCGGACCGGTGGTCTCGTCGCGACGGTCGTCGTCGCCGTGCCCGTGGGGCGTGGTGTCGCTCATGCTGGACGTGCTCCTTCCAAAGCTCCTGCAGTCTTCCCCACCGACCTGGGCGGTCGTGATGGCGCAGCTGCGAGCTGACCAAGCCGATCGTATGCGTCAGCTGTGTGGAGGTTCCGGACGACTGTCCACCGGAGGCGACGGGAGGCGGACGCTAGGTTGGGTGCGACGCGCGCCGAGCCTCCCGGTCGGTGCCCGGGAGGCTGAGAGGGGTCGCACATGCGGCAGACCGGTCCGTGGCTCCGAGCCGCCGAAGGCGCCATGCTGCTCGGGCCCGACGGGGTGCCGGCACCCACCGTCTTCGCGGAGATGAGCGCGCTCGCCGCCGCGACGGGAGCGATCAACCTGGGACAGGGGTTCCCCGACGAGGACGGGCCGGCCGAGGTCCTCGAGGCTGCGGTCCAGGCCATCCGCGCCGGCGCCAACCAGTACCCGCCGGGCCGCGGGACACCGGACCTGCGCGCCGCCGTCGCCGAGCACCAGGCACGCTGGTACGGGCTCGACGTCGACCCGGACCGCGAGGTCCTCGTCACCGCCGGGGCCACCGAGGCTCTGGCAGCGACCCTGCTGGCCCTCGTGGAGCCGGGCGACGAGGTCGTGACGTTCGAGCCCTTCTACGACGCGTACGGGGCGCTCATCCGACTCACCGGCGCGGAGCACGTCACCGTCCCGCTTCGGGCGCCCGACTTCCTGCCCGACGAAGCGGACCTCCGCGCGGCGTTCTCGGACCGCACCCGGGTCGTCCTCGTGAACACCCCGCACAACCCGACCGGACGGGTGTTGCCGGTGGAGGTCCTCCGCACCGTCGTCGAGCTCGCCGAACGGCACGATGCCGTGATCGTCACCGACGAGGTCTACGAGCACCTGGCCTTCGCAGGGTCGCACGTCCCGCCCGCAGCGCTCCCGGGGGCACGGGACCGCACGGTGTCGATCTCGAGCGCCGGCAAGACCTTCAACACCACGGGGTGGAAGATCGGCTGGCTCACGGCTCCGGCCGCACTGGTCGAGGCCATCACGACGGTCAAGCAGTACCTGACCTTCGTCAACGGGGCGCCCTTCCAACCGGCCGTCGCGACCGGTCTGCGGCTGCCCGACGCGGTCTTCACCGGGATCGCCACCGAGCTCGGGGCGAAGCAGGAGATCCTGGCCACGGGGCTGGCCGAGGCGGGGTTCGGGGTGCTCCGCCCGGATGCGGGCTACTTCGTCATCGCGGACGCCGCCCCGCTCGGACACGACGACGCCCGAGCGCTCTGCCTCGAGCTGCCCCGACTGGCCGGCGTCGTCGGTGTCCCGGTGTCGGCCTTCGTCCGGCCCGAGCACGTCGCCGGGTACCGGTCACTGATCCGCTTCGCGTTCTGCAAACGACGGACGGTGCTCGAGGAGGCCGTGTCCCGTCTGGCGGGAGTCGCTCAGTCGCGGGGAACGACCGCGTAGCGACGCAGGGACAGCGACGGGTTCACCCCGCGCACCCGCCGCGTGACGGCCGTGTCGACGGTCACGACGAGCAGGCCGGGCTCCGCACCGAGTGCTGCCACCGCGGTGCCGCTCGGGTCGAGCGCCACCGAACCGCCGATCCCGGTCGGCGGTGCCTGCCCGACGCCGACCACCCAGACGGTGTTCTCGATCGCCCGAGCGGTCAACAGCGTCCGCCAGTGGTGCTCCTTGCCCGGACCGCGCACCCACTCGGCCGGGAGGACGACGACGTCCGCAGCACCGTCCTCGGCTGCGGCCAGGCGGCGGGTGACCTCCGGGAACCGCAGGTCGTAGCAGGTCTCGAGTCCGACCCGGACGCCGCCGACCTCGATGACGGGCAGCTGTGACGGGTCGCCCGGCTCGATGCGGTCGGACTCGCGCGAGCCGAAGGCGTCGTAGAGGTGCACCTTCCGGTACGTGCTCAGGAGTGAGCCGTCGGGAGCGACGGCCACGAGGGTGTTCCGGAACCGGTCGGGTGTCTCCCCCGTCTCGGCGACGCCGACGACGAGTGCGACCCCGGTGATGCGGGCGATGCGCCGGAGCCCGGTGACGAACGGACCGTCGAGCGGTTGGGCGGCTGCGACGAAGCGGTCGTCGATCTCCGGGGTGAAGTACGACGTGTACTCGGGCGTGACCAGCAGCTGGGCGCCCCGGGCCACGGCGTCCACCGCGGCTGCCCGGACGGTCTCGAGGTTGGCCGCGGTGTCGTCGACCGGAGCGAACTGCGCCGAGGCGATGGTCAGTGTCGTCACGGTGCCAGGCTAACCCGCCACGGCGTGCCGCCGTCGGGGTCCGGGCTCGTCCGGACCGGGCTCGTCCGGACCGTCACACGTCGAGGACGTC
This sequence comes from Curtobacterium sp. MCBD17_021, assembly GCF_003234525.1. NCBI lineage: Bacteria > Bacillati > Actinomycetota > Actinomycetes > Micrococcales > Microbacteriaceae > Curtobacterium > Curtobacterium sp. MCBD17_021. The sequence continues at coordinate 117,067 of NZ_QKTS01000005.1, forward strand.
CAGGACGTCGAACGAGCGGCGCAGGATCTCGACGACGCCGTCGTCGTCACCCGTCGCCCAGGTCGTGACGGACACGTCGAAACACGCGAGCGCGGCCTGCACGATCGTCTGCGCACGGAGGTCGTGGTCCGGTCCGTCGATCCGCTCGACGACCAGCGGGGTCAGCACCTCGGCCCACGCGTGGTGCTTCTCCAGGTTCCGGGCACGCAGTGACGGGGTGCTCGTCATCACCCGGACGGAGCGGCGTCCCGTCTCCGGGTCGTCCCCGCCGTGTGCGAGCATCGCCGCGAAGGCCTCACGGAGCGCTGTCCAGACCGGTTCCTCCGTCGGACGGTCGCGGAAGGCCGCCGCGAGGGCCGCGCCGTGTCGTGCCGGGTCGCCGATGACCGCGTCCTCCTTCGCCGGGAAGTACCGGTGGAAGCTCCGCGCCGAGATCCCCGCCTCGGCGGCCACCTGCTCGACCGTCACGCGGTCGAAGCCGTCCGCGTCGAAGCGGGCGACGGCGACGGCGGCGATGCGCGCCCGGACCGCGTCACGAGCGACGTCCCGCAGGTTCGTGTGTGTCCCAACCGTCGTGTCGCTCATGTCCCGATCGTACCCCCGAGGCAGGCTCGGCCTAGCTTGACAGCCTATGACACTTCTGGCGTACAGTGCCGATCACCACGAACCGACAGGAGTACGACATGCAGCAACGCACACTCGGACGACAGGGACTCGTCGTCAGCGCGATCGGCTACGGCGCGATGGGCACGACGTTCGCGTACGGCCCCGGCGACGACACCGAGTCCATCGCCGCGATCCGGAACGCACACGAGCTGGGCGTCACCCACTTCGACACCGCCGAGCTCTACGGCTGGGGCACCGGCGAACGACTCCTCGGCACCGCGCTCGCACCGGTCCGCGACGAGGTCACGATCGCCACGAAGTTCGGCTTCACACCGGACACCTACGCCCCGAACTCGCAACTGGACCACGTCCGTCAGGTCGTGGACACGAGTCTGCGCAACCTGGGCACCGATTCGATCGACCTGCTCTACCAGCACGTGCACGACCCCCGGGTCCCGGTCGAGGACGTCGTCGGCGTCATGCAGGAGTTCGTCCACGCCGGCAAGGTGCGGTACCTCGGGCTGTCCAACACCGACGGGGAGAACATCCGCCGGGCTCACCAGGTGCACCCCATCTCGGTGCTGCAGACCGAGTACTCCGTCTTCGCCCGCGAGTCCGAGGACCTGTTCCCCGTCGTCGACGAACTCGGCATCGGTCTCGTGGCGTACTCACCGCTGGCACGCGGCTTCCTCAGCGGCGCCGTGCGACCCCGGAGCGCCTACGCGGACGACGACATCCGGCAGTGGCTGGAGTGGTGGGCACCGGAACACTGGGACGCCAACACGGCGGTCGTCGCGGGCCTGTCCGAACTGGCGGCGGAGAAGGGGATCACGCTCTCGCAGCTCGCCCTCGCGTGGATCCTCGCGCAGCGCGACGACGTCGTCCCGATCCCCGGATCACGGAACCCGCGGCGTGTCGCCGAGAACGTCGCCGCTGCGGACGTCGCGCTCACCCCGGAGGAACTCACGAGGATCGACGTCCTCGGCCGTGGCGTCCGCGGCGCGCGGGCGACCAGCTGAGGGCCCGCCCGCGAACGCGAAGAAGCCCCGGTCCGTGAGGACCGGGGCTTCTCGTGTCGCGTTGGTTGCGGGGGCAGGATTTGAACCTACGACCTCTGGGTTATGAGCCCAGCGAGCTACCGAACTGCTCCACCCCGCGGCACATGGAAAACACTACACGGGTTCGAGCGGGGTGCCAAATCGAGCACCCCGCCCGCCCGGATCAGCCGTCGGAACCGCTACCGCCCTGCGCTGCGATGGCGGCCTCGATGGCCTCCTGCAGTCGCTTGTCGGCCTCGGCCGCGGCGACCAGGTCGTTGTCGGCGTACGCCTGCTCACGAGCCCGGAGCGCCTCGTCGGCCTCGGACAGCGCCTGCTGCAGGTCCGGGCTCGCGCTGCCGGCGGACGAGCCGCCGGTCGCGCCGCCCGTGGCCCCGCCGGTCGAGCTGCCGCCCGTCGACGTGTCCGAACCGTCGTCGTCCGTCCCGGAGTCCGGCGTGCCCGCGGCGGCCTCGGAGTCACCCGCGGCAGCCCCGGAGTTGCCGCCGAAGAGCTCGTCGAGCGCCTGGTCGAGGGTGTCCTCGAAGGCGATCTTGTCGCCGAACGCCACGAGCACCTTCTGCAGCAGCGGGTACGACCCGCTCGACGTCGACTGCACGTACACCGGCTGCACGTAGAGGAACCCACCGCCGACCGGCAGCGTCAGCAGGTTGCCCTGCTTGACGGTGCTGTTGCCGCGCTTGAGGATGTTGAGCTCCTGCGAGACGGTCGGGTCCGAGTTGAACAGGTTCTGCACCTGCGACGGGCCGGGGATGCTGTCGGTCTTCGGGATCGTCAGCAGCGTGAGCTTGCCGTAGCCCTCGCCCTTCTTGCCCTCGCCGGCCCCGCTGGCGTCCGAACCGACGGCCAGGTACCCCGTCAGCACGTTCCGCGCGTTCGACGACGAGTTCTGCTTCGGGATGTAGGTGCTGTACAGCGAGTACGCCGTGCCCGCGCCCGGCACCTTCATCGTCAGGTAGTACGGGTCCTGCTGGTCCGGGTCGGTGGCGGTGGTCTGCGTCCCGAGCGCGTTCGTGGTGTTCGCGTTCGTCCCGGTGGTCGTGCCCGCCGAGTCGGCGTCCCCCGCGCTGGTCGAGGTCGAGGTCGGGTCGACCGGCGTCGTCCACGCGTCGTCGCCCGAGTAGAACGAGTTGGCGTTGGTGACGTGGTAGGTGCCGAGGATGCTCCGCTGGACCTTGAACAGGTCGGTCGGGTAGCGTACGTGGGCCAGCAGGTCGGCGCTCATCGCGGAGACCGGCTCGAGCGAGGTCGGGAAGACCTTCTGCCACGTCTTCAGCACCGGGTCCTTCGTGTCCCAGGCGTAGAGCGTGACCTTGCCCGTGTACGCGTCGACCGTGGCCTTGACCGAGTTCCGGATGTAGTTCACCTGGTCGGTCCGGAAGCTGCCGGAGTCGGTGCCGTTGATGCTGTCCGTCATGCTCTGGCTCTGCGAGTACGGGTACGCGTTGCTCGTCGTGTAGCCGTCGACGACCCACTGGATGCGGTTGTCGACGATCGCCGGGTAGGCGTCGCTGTCGAGCTTCAGGTACGGGGCGACCTTCTGGACACGCTGCACCGGGTCGCGGTCGTACAGGATCTGCGAGTCGGCGTTCACGGCGTTCGACAGCAGGATCTGCTCGGACTGGAACTTCGCCGCGTAGACCAGGCGGTTGAAGAAGTTCCCGATGGTGGGGCCGCCGTCCGCCGCGTACGTCGTGGTGGCGTTGCCGTCGTTGTCGTCCGAGCCCGACGGGTAGTCGAGTTCGACGTCCTTCGTGCCCTCGGGCGCACCGACGATCGAGTACGCCGGCGAGTTCTCGCCGAAGTACACGCGCGGCTGGTACTTGCCCAGGGCGTCACCGGACGGGATGCCCGACTCGATGAACACCGGCTTGCCGTCGGTCGCGCGCTGGTTGCCGTAGGCCGCGACGACGCCGTAGCCGTGCGTGTAGACGAAGGTCCGGTTGTACTGCGTGGCCGAGGCGCCGAGCCCGTCGAGGTCGATGTCGCGCACCGCCAGCACGGTGTCCTCGGTCTTGCCGTCCACCTGGTACCGGTCGACGTCGAGCTGGTCCGGGAACTTGTAGTACTGCCGGTACTGCTGGAGCTGGCTGTACGTGTCCGCGACGATCTTCGGGTCGATGATGCGGATGTTCGCGGTGGTCTGGGCGTCCTCGGACAGCGCGCCGGTCGTCGCCGTGGTGGTGGCGTCGTAGTCCTGCTCCTGCACGTCGGCCACGTTGTAGGCGTCGCGCGTGGCGTCGATGTTCCGCTGGATGAAGGCGGACTCGAACGACCGCTCGCTCGGGGCGACCTGCAGGCGCTGGACGATCCACGGGTAGATGCCGCCGATGACGATGGCGGACACCAGGAGCAGGCCGGTGCCGATGATGGACACGCGCCAACGGCCGATGACCGCCGTCACGATGAACAGGATCGCCACGATCGCCGCGATGCCCGCCATGATCTCGCGGCCCGGGATGGTGGCGTTCACCTCGGTGTACTGGGCACCGGTGATGAGCGAGTTGTCCTTGGTGAGCGCCGCGTACTGGTCGAGCCAGAGACTGGCGGCCTGCAGGGCGATGTACAGCCCGGCCGTGACGGCGAGCTGGATGCGCGCCGCCTTCGAGATGCGGACGTCGCGCCCGCCGAACCGGATCGCGCCGTACAGGTAGGTCGCGGCCAGGGCGGCGAGGCCGGCGATGAGCACGACCGCCGACGAGTAGGCCACGAGGGCGCGCCAGAACGGCAGCTCGAAGACGTAGAACCCGATGTCGAGCCCGAACTGCGGGTCGGTCTTGCCGAACGGCGTGCGGTTGAAGTACTCGAGGACCATGCTCCAGCGCGGTGCCGTGGCGAGCCCGGCGAAGACGCCGAGGACCGCGGGGATGCCGAGCATCACGACGCGACGGAGCGGCTCGATGACCTGCTGGTACCGGTCGAGCTGCGAGTTGAGCTTCGCGTAGACCGGACGGAACCGGAAGGCGAGCGCGATGCTCACCCAGACCGGGATCGCCATGCCCAGGAAGCCGGCGACGAACATGGCCGTCCCGGCGAGCCACCGGGTGGTCAGGACGCGCTCGAACCCGAGCTGCGCGAACCACGCGTAGTCGGTGTACAGGCTGGCGAAGATGAAGAAGCCGATCACCAGTGCGGCCAGCACGATGATCGTGACCACGATCGGGACACGCGGCGAGCGCCGTCCCGCGGTGGACGAGGTGTTCGTCACTTGTTGTGCTCCAGACGTGTCGGACCGGCGGCGCCGGCAGGCCGAGCCGTCAGTGCTGACGATCCTATTCGTCCTGACCGACAGTCAACCTGTGCCGCGTCTCAGGAACGCGCTCCGGGCCTCCCGTCCGTGCCGTGCGGCGCCCCGGCACGACGCCCTGGAGGCCCGTCCGCCGTCCGCCCCGCAGCCCCCGTCAGGCCGTGCAGCGCTCGAGACCGGCCGTGCTCCGGCCCGCCGCGATCGTCTCGAGGTCCGTCACCGCCTGGTCGAGGGTCGAGACCGCGTACACGTCGAGTCCGTCCGGAACGTGCCCGACGACCTCGTCGCAGTTCTCCTGCGGCGCGAGGAACACGGTCGCGCCCGCGGCCTGGGCCCCGTAGAGCTTCTGTCGGATGCCGCCGATCGGGCCGACGTCGCCGGCGGCGGTGATCGTGCCGGTGCCCGCGACGTGCTTCCCGCCGTTCAGCTCGCCCGGCGTGATCTCGTCGATGATCCCGAGGGCGAACATCATGCCGGCCGAGGGTCCGCCGACGTCCTGCAGCTCGATGTCGACGTCGAAGGGGAAGTCGTAGCGCTCGACCACGCCGACGCCGAGGAGCGCTGTGCCCTGCTCGGACCGGGGGGTGACCGAGAGCTCCCTGGTGGCTCCGTCGCGCTCGACCGTGACCGTGGCGGGCGAGCCGGTGCCGTGCCGCGCGACGAGCTCCCGGAGGGCCGTGGCGTCGGAGTTCGTCGTCAGCGAGGTGCCGTCGAACGCCGTGACGACGTCCCCGGTGCGGATGACCCCGTCGGCGGGCGACCCCTCCTGCACCGTGCCGACCTCGAGCTCGCTCGGGATCTCGAACCCCTGCTCGACGAGGGCCGCGGCGACGGCGGACTGCTGCGAGTTCGTCATGTCGGCGGCGTCCTGCTCGTTCACCTGCTCGGTCGTGCGCCCCGGCGGGTAGATCGCACTGGCGGGCACCACGGCCTGCGACTTCGTGAACAGTGCCCGGATGACACTCGTCCACGGCGGCCGCTCCGTCGCCGTGCCCTGCACGCTGACGGTGAGCATGTCGAGCGCGCCGGAGGTCGGGTAGGTGCGGTGCCCGTCGATCTGGATGAGCTCGACGTCCTTCGCGTCCTCGCCCGTCCCCTGCCGCTGCGTGCCGATCGTGTTGAACACCGGACCGGGCATCTCGATCACGTAGGGGCTCGGCAGCAGGCTCGCGACGACCGCCAGCACGAGGGCGCCGATGACGAAGGCCCAGCCGATGGTCCGTGATCGCGAGCGACGGCGTGGGGCGGGGGCGAAGAGGGTCACACGGGTCCTTCCGGGGGCTGTTCGCCCACGGCGCAGCCGGACGGGCGGATGCCCGGGCCGGTCCCAGGTCCGGGCCCGCGGGCAGCGGTTAGCGTAGTCGGCATGCCTGATGAACCGCAGCCGGGGCCGGACGACGACTTCCAGGAGATGCTCCGCAAGCTCCTCTCCGGCGAGGGCCAGATCGACCCGTCGCAGCTCGCCGGCGCCGCCGGCCTGCCGAACGACCCGGCCTTCGTCGCGAACCTGATGAGCCAGCTCCAGCGGGCCGCGCAGAACGGCGGCGACGGCATCGACTTCACCGTGACGGCCGAGCGCGCCGCCGCGATCGCCCGCGAGGGTGAACAGCCGCTCGACCCCGCCACCGCCCAGGCCGCAGCGCAGGCCTTCCAGGTCGCCGCGCTCTGGCTCGACGAGGTGACGACCGTCGCGGAGCTCACCTCGACGCCGAGCGTCTACACCCGCGAGCAGTGGGCGAAGGCGACGGCACCCGTGTGGTCGCAGATCGCCGAGCCCGTCGCGTCGAGCATCGCGACCGCCCTCACCGAGGCGATCGACCAGCGCGCGCCCGAGGAGCTGAAGCTCATGCTCGGCGACGTCTCGAAGGCCATGCGCGGGGTCGGTGGCGCGCTCTTCGCGATCCAGCTCGGCCAGGTCGTCGGACAGCTCGCGAAGGAGGTCGTGTCCGGCGGTGACGTCGGCGTGCCGCTCCTCGACGAGCAGGTCGCCGCGCTCGTGCCGCAGAACGTCGCCGAGTTCGCCGAGGGCCTGGACGTCCCCGCCGACGAGGTCCGGATCTACCTGGCCGTCCGCGAGCTCGCACACGCCCGGCTGTTCCGCTCGGCCCGCTGGCTGCGTCTGCACATCATCTCGTCGATCACGGAGTACGCGAAGGGCGTCCACATCCCGTTCGACCGCGTCGAGGAGTCGCTGTCCGGGATCGACCCGACCGACCAGGAGCAGCTGCGCGACGCACTGGCCTCCGGAGCGCTCATCCCGCCGCGGACGCCGGAGCAGGACGCCGCCCTCGCCCGACTCGAGACGATGCTCGCGCTCGTCGAGGGCTGGGTCGACACCGTCACGGCCGCCGCGACCGCCCGACTCCCCCGCTCCGGTGCGATCGCCGAGATGGTCCGGCGTCGCCGTGCCGCCGGCGGCCCCGCCGAGTCCGCCTTCGCGACACTGGTCGGCCTCGAGCTGCGGCCGCGTCGTCTGCGCGAGGCGGCGGCGATGTGGCAGCGGGTCACCGACGAGCTCGGCGCCGGGGAGCGCGACGCGCTCTGGGCCGCGTTCGACCTGGTGCCCGGCTCCGACGACATCGACGCCCCGGAGGCCCTGGTCGCCCGACTCCGCGACCCGTCGCAGACGCCGGAGGACGACGCGTTCGACCGCGCGCTCGAGGACCTGCTCAACGACGCGACCGACGACCGCCCGCACGAGGACGAGGACGGCGGCATCGACGGCTCCGGCAGTGGCCCGACGGACGGGTCCGCCGACCGTGGTCCTGGCGACGGTGGCCCCACCGACGGCGGTCCGCGGCACTAGTCGTCCACGCCGGTGGTGTGGCCGGGAGGTGCGACCCGCCTCCTGTCCACACCGCCCGACCCAGCCGGCTTGTCCACAGATCGGCCGTCTCCGTACCACCTCCGGCGCCGGATGCACCAGCGTTGACCCATGGGCATCCGCATCGATCCGGCCCTCGAGTTCGTCTGGCGCGATCCCTGCACCGTCCAGCTCGGGGTCGACCCGCCGCGCGCCGTGGTGCCGGTCCCGACGACGGCCGAGGAACGCTTCCTGTGCGCACTCCGCCGTGAGACCGGTCGGGACGCCATGTCGGGCGTCGCCCAGAGCGTCGGGTGTGCGCCGGCGGTCGCCGCCCGGCTGCTCGGTGACGCGGCCCCCGCCGTGGTCGACATCCGCCCGGAACCGACCGCCCGGGTCGAGGTCTCCGGCACCGGTCCGCTCGCGCAGGAACTCGACCGGATGCTCACCGGTGACGGGGTGACGGTCGTCCGGACGTCCGCTCCTCGGGGCGGTCCGGTGCCCGAGCCCGAGCCGCCGCCGGTGCTCGCCGTCCTCGTGGCCGACCACGTGACGGACCCGGCGGTCCGCGCCGCGTGGTGTCGCCGGTCGGTGCCGCACCTGCCGGTGGTGGTGGGCGACGGCCGGGTCCGCGTCGGTCCGTTCCTCGTGCCGGGCGCGGGGCCGTGCCTCCAGTGCGTCGAGCTCGAACGCACCGACGCCGATCCGGCCTGGCCGGCGATCGCCGCACAGGTGTGGGGCCGACCGGCGGCCGCGCTGTCGCCCTACCGTGCGGCGACGATCGCCACGACGGTGACCCGTCTGGTGCTCGAGCGCCTCCCCCTCGTGGCGCAGTACCCGGACGCGCAGCAGCTGCTGGTCGACCGGACGGACCTGTCGGTCACGGTCCGGCGGGTCGCTCCGCATCCGCGGTGTGCGTGCCGAGGGCTGCCAGGAACCGGCTCGCCACCCGGGCCCCGCCCCGTGTGGAGCCCTGCGCGGACCACGTCATGGTCAGGGAACGACGGGCGCGGGTGATGCCGACGTAGAACAGCCGTCGTTCCTCGTCGATGCCCTCGTCGGTCGTCGCGTACGAGATCGGGAGCAGCCCCTCGGCGACGCCGGCCAGCACCACGTGCGGCCACTCCAGGCCCTTCGACGAGTGCAGCGTCGCGAGGGTGACGGCGTCGAGTTCCGGCTCGTGGTGGGTCGCGGCACGGTCCACCAGGTCGGCCGTGAACTGTTGCATGGTCGTCCCGGCCGGCGCGGCCTCGGCCAGCTGCATGATCGCCTGCAGCGCCTCCCACTGCTCGCGGACGGCGCCGGTGCCCTCCGGAGCGGTGCGGGTCCAGCCGCTGATCTGCAACACGAGCTCCACCCGGCGCAGGAGCCCGTCGTCCGTCTGCCGGACCGCCTCCCCGCGCATGTGGTGGACGGCGAGCTTGACCTCGGGTCGGTCGAAGAAGCGCTTGCCGCCCTGCACCCGGTACGGGATCCCGGTGCGGCCGAGCGCCGACTCGATCGCAGCGGACTGCGCACCGACACGGAACAGCACGGCGCAGTCACCGTACGCGGCTCCGCCGTCGACGAGTTCCGTGATCCGCCTGGCGATCATGGCGGCCTCGTCACCGTCGTGCGCGCACGCCAGCACGGTCGGGTCCGGACCCGACTCGGCCTGCTGCGCGACGAGGTCGAGCGCGCCCGGCTGCCCGCGCATCAGGGCGTTGGCGGCGTGCACGACCTCGCGCGTCGAGCGGTAGTTGCGTTCGAGCCGGAGCACTGACGCACGCGGGAACTCGGAGCCGAACCCGAGCAGGTAGCGGCTGGACGCGCCGGTGAACGAGTAGATCGTCTGGCTGGCGTCGCCGACCACGCACAGGTCGTCCCGGCCGCCGAGCCAGGCGCGGAGCAGGTCGTGCTGCACGGGCGAGACGTCCTGGTACTCGTCCACCACGAAGAACCGGTACTGCTGCCGCACGTACGAGGCCACCCGGGGCTCGGACTCGACCATGCCGAGGGTCGCGAGGAGCACGTCCTCGAAGTCCATCTGCCGACGGTCGTCCTTCAGCCGCTCGTACGCGCGCATGAGGTCGACCACCCGGGACGGCGAGGTGTCGCGCGGCATCGTCCGTCCGGTCGCAGCGGACTCGTACTCGTCGTAGGTCAGGCGCTGCACCTTCCGCCACTCGACCTCGCCCGCCAGGTCGCGGAGCGTCGGGGTGTCGACCCGCAGGCCGATGGTGTCCGCGGCGTGCGCGATCATCCGGCCCTTCGACTCCACCAGCCCCGGGGCGTGCCCGCCGACGGTGTCCGGCCAAAAGTACCCCAGCTGGGACATCGCCGCGGCGTGGAACGTCCTGGCCTGCACCGCGCCGGCGCCGAGGGCACGCAGCCGGGACCGCAGCTCACCGGCCGCCCGCGTGGTGAAGGTCAGCGCGAGGACGTGGTTCGGCGAGTAGGTGCCGGTCGCGACGCCGTAGGCGATGCGGTGCGTGATCGCACGGGTCTTGCCGGTCCCCGCGCCGGCCAGGACGGCGACCGGACCGAGGAGCGTCCGGGCGACCGTCCGCTGCTCGGCGTCGAGCGCGGCGAGCAGGGCGTCGGGCGACGGGGTCGCCGGGTCGACGGCACCGGGTGCGCCGGTCACGGCAGGTCGAGCGGCCCGCCGTACCACTCCTCGATGATGACGCGGGCGATCGAGGTCCGGCCGGGCAGCAGGACGGTGTCACCGGCGTGCTCGCGGATCTCGTCGCGCGAGAACCAGCGGACGTCGATGATCTCCACGCCGTCCGGACGCGCGGTGGAGGGGTCGCCGTCGACGGCACGGGCGCGGAACCCGACCATCAGGGACGCCGGGAACGGCCACGGCTGCGACCCGAGGTACTCGGGCTCCTCGATGGCGACACCGGCCTCCTCGAAGACCTCGCGTCGGACGGCGTCCTCGAGGGACTCCCCCGGCTCGACGAACCCGGCGAGGAGCGAGTAGCGGTTCGTGTCCCACGCGGCGTTCGAGCCGAGCAGGATGCGGTCCTGGCCGTCCGTGATGCCGACGATGACCGCCGCGTCGGTGCGCGGGAAGTGCTGGTGGCCCTCGGGGTCGCGGCGGACCCACCCGCCGACGGTCGACTCGGTCGCCGAGCCGGTCCGCGGCGAGAACCCGTGCACGGCGTGCCAGTTCGCCATCGCGACGGCCTCGACCGCGAGCCCCTGGTCGCGGGCGGACAGTTCGGTGCCGAACATGCGGAGGTTCTCCCACGCCGCGGTGTCCGGTTCGATGCGGGCAGCGGCGTCGTCGTCGACGAGCGCGGCGACGAAGCGGGTGCCGGCCGGAGCGTCCGCGGCGTCGGCGATCGCCCGTCCGAGGTAGAGCAGCGTGGCGTCGTCGGGCACCTGCCCGGCGTCGACGAAGCGGAGCGTGCCGTCGCCGTTCCGGAGCATCGCACCACCGTGGACGGGCAGGAACCGGGTCGCCGGGTCGTCGCGCAGCACGCGGTCGAGGTCCGGCGTCGACCGGTACTCCGCGTCGCGGTCGAGCTCGTTGCGGGCGAGCGGCAGCCGGGCGGCGAACTCCACGGTCACACGGATCTCCTCGTGGTCGACACGTCCCGGGTCAGCGTGGCGCGCACCGATCGGATGCGCCGCGGACCTACCCTGATGGGCATGGCGGGATCGCAGTTCACTCTAGCCGCGTTGGCGACGACGGCCGTGCCCGGGCTCGTCCTGACCGGGACGCGCACGCTCGGCTCGGTGGCCGCCGGTGACTACGAGTCGGCGGTCGTCCGCGACGACGAGGGCCGGAGCTCGGCCATCCGCCGACCCCGGAACCAGCGCGCCGAGGCGCGTCAGTCCGCCGACCTCGTCGCGATCCGGGCCCTCAGCGCCGGGATCCGCACGCGCCTCCCGTTCGCCGTCCCGGAGTACCGCGGTCAGGCGCCGATCGGCTCGACCCGCGCGATCCTGACCTCGTACGTCGAGGGTGAGCACCCCGCGCTCCGTGACCTGACCGACCGCCCGGAGCTGGCCACCAGCGTCGGTCGCGCGGTCGCCGCACTCCACGTCCTGCCGACGAGCTTCGTCACGGACGCCGGCCTGCCCTCGTTGACGCCCTTCGAGGTGCTCCGCTCCGCCGTGTCCGTCATGGACCGCGCGGTCGCGACGAAGCTCGTGCCGACCGCGTTGCAGCAGCGGTGGGAGGGCGCCGCCCGCGACCAGCAGCTCTGGCAGTTCACCCCCACCGTCGTGCACGGCTCGCTCGGCGTCGACTCGCTGCTCGTGCAGGGCGACGAGGTCACCGGTGTGCTCGGCTGGGGCGAACTCCGCCTCGGCGACCCGGCGAAGGACCTCGCCTGGGTGCTCGCCGGCCGTCGTGCGGCCTTCGACACCGTCCTCAGCGCCTACACCGCCGGTGGCGGCGGCCGTGACCGCCAGCTCGGCCAGCGCGCCCGCGTGCACCACGAACTCGAGACCGCGCAGTGGCTCCTGCACGGCGTGCAGGTGAAGAGCACCGAGGTCGTCGACGACGCGGTCGCGATGATGCACCGCCTCGCCGAAGCGGTGCACGCCCCCACCGCCGCTCCCCTGCAGGCGGTGTCGCCGGAGACCATGGAGATCGGCGAGGTCGAGCAGCTCCTGTCCTCCACCGAACGCCGGCACGGCTGACAGGGCCTCGTCGGGCCCGGACGCTCGGCGCGGTTCAGCCGATCGCCTCGCGCCAGGCGCGCTCCAGCCCGGCACGGTCGAGCAGTGACGTCGGTCGGACCTCGAGGTCATCCGCGACGAAGTAGAACACCGCGTCGACGTCCTCGATCGGACGCCCGGTGAACTCGGCGTACGCGACCCGGTAGAGCGCGAGCTGCAACTGCCGACGATCGAGGTCGTCCGCTCCGATCGGGGCCCCGCCGGTCTTCCAGTCGACGACCTCGATGCGACCGTCGATCTCGTACACGGCGTCGAGCTTGCACACGACGCTGTGCCCGAGGAACGGGATGTGGATCTCCCGCTCGACCTCGAGGGGGGTCAGGCCGGCCCACCGCGAACGGGCGAAGGTGTCCTGGAAGGCGGCCAGGCGCCGGGCGTCGTCGTCGGTCACCGCGAGGTCGCCGTCGACGGCGGGCGCGGTCTCGCCGAGGTCGAGGTCGAGCTCGCCGTCCCACGCGTCGAGACCGCCGTCCCACCCACCGAGCGGCGCCACGGCACCTCCACCACGAGCACGCTGCTCGACCCACTGGTGGAACAGCGTGCCGAGGCGGGTCGCACGGTAGGGCCGCTCCGGCATCGGGCGGCGCAACCGCTCCGCGACCCGGTCGGGCTCACCGAGGTAGTCCTTGAACCCGGACGCCGGCACGCGGTGCGGGACGGCCACCGCGTGCGTGGCCGATCGCGACGCCCGTCGTTCCGCGAGCAACAGGTCGATGTCGGCGGCGTGGCGACCGGCGGCTCCGGGGTTGGCGTTGCGCACGCGCTCGGCGGCCGCGAGCACCCGTGGCCCCCGCGAGCCGAACGGCACGTGGGGCCAGGTCTGCGACGCCCCCTGGTCGCCGAGCGGGTTCGACTCGTGCGCGGAGCCCTCCGGGATCCGGTCGGCCGGCAGCACCCCGGCGTCGACGAGGTCGTGCAGGTACCGGCTCGGAGCCGTGGGCTTCACGCCCGTCGACCATGACGACCCGGTCACGAGCAGCTCGTGCTTGGCGCGGGTGAGTGCGACGTACGTCAACCGACGCTCCTCGTCCTCGTTCCTCGCCTTGACCTCGTCCTTGAACGCGTCGATCGCGTCGACGACGTCCTTCTGGGTCTCCTGCCCGCGCCAGGCGAGGCGCGGCAGCTCCTCGGCGTCACCGCGGAACTCGTACGGCAGACGGCCGAAGCCGAGCCATCCCGTCGAGCCCTCCTGCGGACGCGCCGGCAGGGCGCCCTCCACCATCCGGGGCACGGCGACGGCGTCCCACTCCAGGCCCTTCGACCCGTGGATCGTCAGGATCTGGACCGTGCCGCCCTCGGGCTCCTCGGACCGCGGGCCCATGTCGTCACGACGAGCAGCCGCGTCGATCCAACCGAGGAACGCGCCGAGGTCGGCGCGGTCGTCCGTCTGCACGAACCCGCTCAGCTCGTCGACGAAGGCGTCGAGGTACGCCGAGCCGCCCTGCTCGTGTGCGGCGACCTCGATGTCGAGCCGCATCTCCTGCACGACGAGGGTGACGAAGTCGACCAGGTCACCGCCGGCCCGCGCGCGGAGCGAGGCCAGCTGGGCACCGAGGGCACGCATCCGCTCGCGACCGGTCGGGCTGATGTCGGCCAGCGCGGAGTGGTCGTCCGGGGCGGTCGTGACGAAGTCGAGGGCGTCGACCACGGAGCCCTGCTCCCCCGCGGCGACGGAGGCCCGGAACGCCGCCGTGACGTCGTCGTCGAGGCGCCGGTGCGTGTGGTCGCGCCCGAACAACCAGCGGGCGAGGCCGTGCAGGGCGACGACGTCCGCGGCGCCGACCCGCCACCGGGCCCCGGCGAGCAACCGGATGAGGTCGTTGCCGGCGGCCGGGTCGTGGAGCACGCGGAGGCACGCGACCAGGTCGACGATCTCCGGCCGCTGCAGCAGTCCGCCGGTGCCGAGCACGTGGTACGGCACCGTCCGGGCCGCGAGGGCCGCGGTGAACGCCGCCAGGTCCTTCCGCGCGCGCAGCAGGAGCGCCATCGACCCACCGGGGTTCCGTGCGCGGTGGTCCGCGAACCAGGCGGCGACCGCATCGGCCTCTTCCGGCAGGGTCTCCGGGAAGACGACGGCGACGGTGCCGCGGTCGGCTCCCGGCCGGGGTGCGAGCTGCTCGACCCGGACCTCGGACGCGGCCGAGAGCGGGTGCACGACCGCGTTCGCGGCGGCGAGCACGTCGACGGGGTTCCGCCAACTCGTCGACAGGGCGTACGTCACGACGGGTCCGGCCGCCGACTCGCCGAAGTCCGCCGGGAAGCGGGCGAGGTTCGCGGCGCTCGCACCGCGGAACCCGTAGATGGACTGGTGCGGGTCCCCGACCGCCATCACCGGGTGGTCCCGGAACAGCCGGGCGAGGAACCGCGTCTGCACGACCGAGGTGTCCTGGTACTCGTCGAGGAGCACCACCGCGAAGCGTGCGCGCAGGTCGGTGGCCACCCGGGGGGCTGCGTCGGCCGCGGCGAGCGCCAGGGCGATCTGGTCGGAGAACTCGACGAAGCCGCGGTCCACCTTCTGCCGGCGGAACTCCTCCACGAGGTCGGCGAGCGGCTCGAGCGACCCGATCGCGGCGACGGCGTCGGTGACGGCCCGGTACGGCGTGCCCCGGCTCGACCCGGGCAGTTCCAGCAGCTCCCCGAAGTCGATGGCGAAGCGTCGGAGGTCCGCCGGGTCGACGAGGTGCTCGGACGCGGCCCCGGCGAGCGCGACGACCGCCGCGGTGATGGTGTCGACGTTCCGGTCGAGGCCGGCCAGGCGGTCGTCCCGCGCGGCGACGACCACCCGGCGGGCGAGCTGCCAGGCGGAGGGTTCGGTGAGCACCTGGGACTCGCCGTCCCGGCCGACGAGCAGGGCGTTCTCGCGGAACACGGCGTTGGCGAACGCGTTGTACGTCGACACCGTCGGCGCGAGGAAGGCGTCGCCGGTCGGGATGAGTCCGGCGTCCTCGAGCGCGGCGATCCGGTCGTTGATGCGGACGCCGAGCTCACCCGCCGCCTTGCGGGTGAAGGTCAGACCGAGCACCTGGTCCGGCTGGACGTACCCGTTCGCGAGCAGCCAGACGACCCGGGAGGCCATCGTCTCGGTCTTTCCGCTGCCGGCCCCCGCGACGACGAGGGCGGGCGCGAGCGGTGACTCGATGACCGCGCGCTGCTGCTCGGTCGGTCGGGGCTTGCCGAGCGCGTCGGCGATCGCGTCGGCACCGACCCGCGGGAGCCGCTCCAGGGCGCTGTCGGTCGCGGGACCGTCCAGCGCCGTCGTCTCCTCCGCGCTCACCAGGTCACCTCGCCCACCACGTGGATCCGGCACTCGCTACCCGTCCGGGCGCGGTCGCAGTGGTCGTCGACGTTCGCCAGGAACGTCCGCCCCGCCATGCCGCGGGCGACGTCGTGCAACCGCTCGCGGTACGCCTCGCGGGACTCCGGGTCGAGTGCCCGTTGCGTCCGCTCGGAGTAGGCGTGCACGCCCTTCGGGTTCTGCACGAACACGAGCCGCGCGTCGGTGGTCTCCGAGCCCGCAGGGACGCCCTCGACCGCACCGTCGGCGACGGCGAGCTGGTAGGCGGCGAGCTGCGGGTGCCCCGGCATGTCGTTCTTCTCGCTCGGCATGGAACGTCCGGTCTTGAGGTCGACGATGCTGATCCGGCCGTCCGGGTCGACCTCGATGCGGTCGATGCTCCCCCGCACCCGGGCCGGGCCGGTCACGAGCGCGAACGACGACTCCGCGCCGAGCAGACGACGCCCCGCGCTCGCGAAGGTCCGCAGGTAGTCGCTGAGGCCCTCGATCATCCGCCGGGTCCGGGCGCGCTCGCGGTCGGCGATCCACGGCGACTCGAACGTCAGCTCGTCCCACCGGTCCTCGACGCGCTGCCACAGCGACTCGACGTCGACGTCGGTCGCGTGCTCCATGGCCTCGTGCACGATCGTCCCGATGCCCATCGCCGGGCTCGGGGCACCGCCGCCGAACGTCTGCGCGAACCAGTGCACCGGGCACTCCTCGAAGGTGCCGATGCGCGACGGCGACACCGACACGGTCGGCGGGACCGGCTCGTCGCCGCCGTCGGGCACGACCGGCTCGGCGTCCAGGTCGACGAGCGGCGCATCCGTCGTGGGCTCGGCCAGGCCGTACCAGTCGTCGGGCGACGCGCCGGGGACGTCCTCGGCGGCGAGTCGTGCG
The DNA here is from genome assembly GCF_003234525.1 of Curtobacterium sp. MCBD17_021. NCBI lineage: Bacteria > Bacillati > Actinomycetota > Actinomycetes > Micrococcales > Microbacteriaceae > Curtobacterium > Curtobacterium sp. MCBD17_021. The sequence continues at coordinate 133,632 of NZ_QKTS01000005.1, forward strand.
AGCGCCGAGGCGGCCTCGGAGTCGCCCGTGGCGACCACGCGGCGGCGCAGTGACCCGGCCAGTCCGCGCAGCGAGAGCGGGTGCGCCGACGGCTGCCGGTCGGGCGGAACCGGCACGAGCCGGACGAACGGTGACGGCGACTCGTCGTCGTTCGCCACGGTCGCGATGACGACCTGGGTCGTCGCCCGGGACACGGCACGGGCGAACAACCGCAGCTCGTCCCCGATGACCGCCGCCCGGTCGTCCGTCGGCGAGTGCGGGATCCCGGCGGCGGCACGGACCAACCCGTCCGGGTCGAGCAGGCTGCCGCGCACGCGGGTGTTCGGCCAGACACCGTCCTGGAGGCCCGTCACCACGACGACGTCGCACTCCAGTCCGACGGTGGCCGAGGGGGTCAGCACCCGGACGCGCCCGGCGGTCCGGTCCGGCCCGATCGAGTCCTCGGGGAGGTCGGCACCGAGGAGGTCGTCGATGAACACGCGCGCCGGGGCGTCCGGCGTCCGCTCGACGAAGCGCTTGGCGGCGGTGAAGAGCCCCACCACGGCGTCGAGGTGACGGTCCGCCTCGGCAGCACCGACACCGCCGGCGACCGACTGCGACCGCCAGACACCGGCGAGGCCGCTGCGTTCCCACAGCCCCCAGAGGATCTCCTCGATGCTCGCGCCGGTCTCGGCGTCGTGACGGGCAGTCACGAAGCTCGTCGCCAGCCGCGCGGCCCGTCGGGCGAAGGCGGCGTCGATCGTCGCGAGCCGTTCCGGGGCGCCGAGGGCATCGACGAGGAGCTCGTCGGCCGTGCGGGTCCCGCCACCGGCCAGCTCCTCGCGCCGGAGCGCCAGACGGAGTCGGCGGATCGCCAGGGTGTCGAGCCCACCGAGCGGCCCCGTCGCGAAGGACGTCGCGAGTGCGGCGTCGAGCGGCACCACGCCGAGTGCGACGGCGGCCGCGTCGACGAGCGCCCGGGAGGCCGTCTCGTCGCGGGGACGGGTGGGCGCGGCGCCGGCGGTCGCGGGGACCTCGGCGACCGAGAGCGCCCGGACGAGTTCCGGGATCGCGGCGCCGCTGCGGGTGACGACGACCATCCGGTGCCACGGCACCCCGTCGAGCAGCCGGTGTTCGCGGAGACGTCTCGCCACCGCGGCCACCATCGCGGAACGGCTGGGGGCTTCCAGGTGCAGGACGGCGTCGGAGCGGCCACGGGCCTCCCGCGATGCGGCAGCGCGTTGCCGACCGGCGGCCGCGGTGCCGATGCGCCCCGTGACGCCGGTGACGAGGGACCGGATCGGGGCCGCGTGCCGGTGCACCGTGCCGAGCACGATCTCCTGCACGTGCTCGACGCCGAGGCGTGGACCGAGCCGTCCGAGCACGTCGGGGACCCCACCGCGGAAGGCGGATGCGGCGATGTCCGGGTCCCCGAACGCCACGACCTGCACACCGGAGCGGGCGAGCGCACCGAGCAGGGCGATCTCGCCCTCGACGAGTTCCTGGACGTCGTCGACGACCACCAGGCGCAGTGCGGCCACCGCGGGCGGGAGGTCGCCGCGGAGCACCGCGGCGGTCGCGAAGGCCACGAGTTCGGCGGCGTCGAGGTTCGTCGCACGGAACGCGGTCACGGTGGCGCGGTACTCGTCGACGAGGTCGCCCACCGCACGCCACTCGGGGTGGCCCGTCTCGTCGCCGAGCTCGCGCATGTCGTCGGGTTCGATGCCGGCGGCGACCGCCCGCATCATGAGGTCGCGGAGGGCCGTGCGGAAGCCGGCGCGCTCCCGCACCACCGCGGTGATCGGGGCCGGCCAGTCCGGGCCGGTGCCGTCGAGTTCGTGGCCGGCGAGGAGGTCGGCGAGGATGCGGTCCTGCTCACCACCGGTCAGGAGGGTCGGTGCCTCCTGCCCCTGCACGGTCGCCGCGTGCGCCACGACCTGGAAGGCCAGGGAGTTCACGGTGCGGGCGAGCGCTCCCGGCGTGACCCGGTCCACCGCGGCGGCGAGCCGGTCGCGGAGGGCGGTGGCGGCCACGCGCGCCGAGGTCAGCGCCAGGACGGTCGCGTTGCCCGCGGCGTCGACGGCGTCGGGACGGGCGAAGCGGTCGGCCACCAGACGCGTCAGCGTGCTCGTCTTGCCCGTGCCCGGGGCACCGGACACCGCCGCGTGCACCCCGTCCGGCAGTGCCAGGACGGCCTGCTGGCCGGGGTCCGCCACGAGCGCGCGCGTGACCGTGCCGAGGTCCGGAGCGGGCGTCAGGGTGGTCGGTGGCACGGTCGTACGGTACCGAGCGCGGCCGACATCCCGTGCCGCCCGCGCCGGCTGCCGGGCGGGGTGTGCGCCCGCGGCGAACGAGCCGGGCAGGCAGGGGGCGCTCGACTACGCTGAGCTTCGTGGACATCAAGATCGGCATCATCAACAGCCCGCGTGAGATCGGTTTCGAGACGGCGCAGTCCGCCGACGAGATCGAGACCGCCGTCTCCGAGGCCCTCGCCTCCCAGGCGACGCACCTGTCACTCAAGGACGACAAGGGCCGCCGGTTCATCGTGCCGGTCGCTGCTCTCGCGTACGTCGAGGTGGGCTCGGAAGAGTCGCGCCGCATCGGCTTCGTCGCCTGACGCTCCTGGCGTGGAGCTCCTCTTCGCCGTCCTCGGCGGGATCCTGCTCGGGGCCGTCGCCCACGTGGTCGTGCCGTGGCGCAGGACCCGTGGCGTCGTGGTCGGCCCGGTGGTCGGCGGCATCGTCGCGGCCGTGCTGTGGGAGGCGCTGACCTGGGCCGGGTGGCCGTACGACGGCACCTGGATCTGGGTCGTCGCCCTGCTCGGTGCCGCCGCGGTCGCCCTGGTGGTCGAGGTCGTCCTCGGCCGCCGTCGCACCGCCGCCGACCAGGCGCACTACGAGCGTTCGGTCAAGCAGGGCGTCTGACGCCCGCTGCGCGGTCGCGTCGCACCGGCGGGTCAGCCCCGACAGGCTGACTGTCAGGCCGTCAGGCCGAGCGCGTCCATCCGCCGGGTGTGCGCCGCGATGAGCTCGGTCCAGACCGGCTCGAGGCGCTCCTGGTCCTCCCGGGCGTGTGACGCCAACGCGGACCGGGCCACGAGCAGCGTGTCCCCGACCAGCCGTCGTCCCCACATCGCCAGACGGGACGCCACGACCGGGTCCTCGTCGATGCGGGCGGTGAGCTCCTCGACCACGGCGGGTTCCTCCCGCGCGTCGAACACCGTGCGCAGGCGCTGCCGGACGTCGATCGGGAGTGACCGGAGCAGGTTGGCGAACAGGTCGTTGAGGATGCCCGCGGTGACGTAGCCGGTCAGCATCGACTCGTACCAGTCCGCACCACTCGTCCGCTCGAGGAACGTGTCGATCGCGTCCCGGTGCGGCGCCATCAGCTCGGCGGGTTCCTCACCGCCGCGCTCGATCTCGGCGACGATGGCCCGGTGCCGCTCGAGGGCGGTCGTCGCGAGCACCCCGGTCACCAGACGGCCCGAGAGCGTCGGCGCGCCGGCTCCGGCACGCCCCATCGTCTCGTACAGCGACAGCTGGAGGTAGGCGGCCTGACCGAGGTAGACGTCGAGCTCGGGACTGACGTCGTCGAGTCGCAGACGCTCGACGGCACCGCCGCGCGGGTTCCGCGACGCGAGCCAGGCCGCGGCGAGCTGCGCAGCGCGCTTCCGGTTCCACCACGACACCACACGACCAGCATACGGGTCGGCTCATCCCCGTCCGGCACGTCGGTAGACTGGGCGGGACTCCTCCCCACGAACAGGGTGAACTTCTTGACTTTCTCAGAACTCCAGATCGAGCAGGACATCGTCGATGCGCTCGCGAGCAAGGGCATCATCGAGCCCTTCCCGATCCAGCAGCAGACGATCCCGCTCGCCCTGACCGGCCAGGACATCATCGGTCAGGCCAAGACCGGCACCGGCAAGACCTTCGGGTTCGGCCTGCCGCTGATCCAGCGCCTCGGCGCAGACCCCGGGCCGGGGGTGAAGGCGCTCGTCGTCGTGCCCACGCGGGAACTCGCGGTGCAGGTGTCCGAGGACCTCGAGTCCGCGATGGTCAACCGGTCGACGAAGCTCGTCTCGATCTACGGCGGCAAGGCCTACGAAGGCCAGGTCGAGCAGCTCAAGGCCGGCGCCCAGATCGTCGTCGGGACGCCCGGCCGTCTCATCGACCTGCAGCGGCAGCGGCTCCTCGACCTCTCGCAGGTACAGGAGATCGTCCTCGACGAGGCCGACCGCATGCTCGACCTCGGGTTCCTCTCCGACATCGAGCGCATCTTCCAGTCGGTCCCGGCGGTCCGCCACACCATGCTCTTCTCGGCGACGATGCCCGCGCCGATCGTCGCACTCGCGCGTCGCTTCATGTCCCGCCCGGTGCACATCCGCGCGACGGACCCCGACGAGGGTCTGATGCAGGCGAACATCAAGCACGTCATCTACCGCGCGCACTCCCTGGACAAGGACGAGGTCATCGCCCGCATCCTCCAGGCGGAGGGCCGCGGCAAGACCGTCATCTTCACGCGCACCAAGCGTGCCGCCGCACGCATCGTGGAGGAGCTGAAGGACCGTGGCTTCAACGCCGCGGCCGTCCACGGCGACCTCAACCAGGAGCAGCGCGAGCGCGCGATGGCCGCCTTCAAGGCCGGCAAGCGCGACGTCCTCATCGCGACCGACGTGGCCGCGCGGGGCATCGACGTGGACGACGTCACGCACGTCATCAACCACACGATCCCGGACGACCCCGACACGTACCTGCACCGCGCGGGCCGCACCGGTCGTGCCGGCAAGACCGGCATCGCCGTCACCTTCGTCGACTGGGACGACCTGCACAAGTGGACGCTCATCGACAAGGCGCTCGAGTTCGGCATCCCCGAGCCCGTCGAGACGTACTCGTCGTCGCCGCACCTCTTCACCGACCTGGACATCCCGGCCGGCACCAAGGGCCGCCTGCCCGGCGCGTCGTCGCACGCCGCCACCGCCGGCGCCGAGAAGCCGGCTTCCGGTGGACGCTCCGGGTCCGGTTCGGGCTCCGGCAGCGCCAGCGGGTCGCGGTCGCGCAGCCGCACCCGGTCGTCGGGCTCCGAGCAGACCGGCTCCCGCCGCACCTCGGGTGACCGCCCGGCTCCGGAGCGCTCCGCCCCGGCAGCGGACGCCGCTGCCCCGGCCACTGCGTCGGCACCCACCTCCCCCGCCGGTGACGACGCCGCCGACGGCGTGCAGAAGCGCCGTCGGCGTCGCCGCCGTCGCGGCGGCGGTGGCTCGTCGGAGGCGGCCGCCTCGGCACCGCAGGGATCCACGGACGGCGAGTAGCGCCTCCAGGCCGAAGGCCCCGTCACGAGCGTGACGGGGCCTCCGTCGTCCCGGGGCCCGTGGCGCGGCTGCGACCGACACGGCGGGCTCGCCTGTGGAAACCGCGGTTCCGGCCCCTGCGGCGGCTGGACGCACCCTCGGACGGGAGGCCCGTGACCCGGCCGACGGACCAGCCGACCGGGTCAGGACAGGCGCGAACCAGGGCCGACGACGGGCACGCTGCCGGTCGCCTGGCCGACGATCGCGTCGAAGGAACGGCGCGCCGTCCGGTGCTCCCCGAGGCGGTTCGGCTTGCCGGTGCCGTGGTAGTCGCTCGAACCGGTGACGAACAGGCCGTAGCGCTCGGCCCACTCCAGCAGCGTCCGCTTGCCCTCGGCGATGTTCTCCCGGTGGTCGACCTCGAGCCCGCCGAGGCCGGCGTCGACGAGTTCCCGGAGCATCGGTTCGTCGATCACGATGCCACGCGACGAGGCCGCCGGGTGCGCGATCACCGGGACGCCACCGGCCGCGCGGACGAGTTCCACGCCGCGCAGGGGCGTCGGGGCGTCGTGGGGTTCGTAGTACCCGGACGACGGGTGCAGGATCCCGCCGAACGCAGCACTCCGGTCCGTCTCGAGCCCCAGCCGGACGAGCGCATCGGCGATGTGAGGGCGCCCGATGGTCGCTCCGACGCTCGCCTCGGCCAGGACGTCGTCCCAGGTGATGGGGTGGTCACGGCCGATGGCATCGACCATGCTGCGGGCACGCGTGAGCCGACCGTCACGGATGGCGTCGGTCTCGGCGACGAGTGCGGGATCCGTCGGGTCGACGAGGTACCCGAGCACGTGCACGCTCCGCCAGCCCGTCCGGGTGCTCAACTCGAGCCCGGGCACCAGGGTGAGCGGGAGCTCTCGAGCGGCGTCGGACGCCTCTGCCCATCCGGCCGTGGTGTCGTGGTCCGTGAGGGCGACGCAGTCGAGCCCGCTCACCGCCGCCGCACGGACGAGGTCAGCAGGGCGCTCGGTGCCGTCGGAGACGCTCGAGTGAGCGTGCAGGTCGATGAACGCTTCAGGCACGCGGCAATGCTATCCACAGGTCACCGGCCGGTCGCACGCCGTTCAGGGATGCGTGGCCGATCACCCGCCGCTGCCGCCGCTGCCGCCGTTGCCGGGGTGCATCTCGACCACGGGCGGAGTCCTCGGCGTGCTGGATCCGTCGCGGAGGGCGGCCGCGAGCCGGGACGCGAAGCGTTCCACGGCGGCCGCTTCGTCGTCGCTGAGCGCGTCGATGGTCGCGATCAGTGGAGCATGGATGTGTCCGTAGGCAGCTGCCAGGTCTTGCTCCGCTGTTCCAGCTGCGGTGACGACGACACTGCGACGGTCACGCGGGTTCGGTCCGCGAGCCGCCCGGCCGTCGCGGACGAGTCGATCGACGAGCTTCGTGATCCCAGCGGTCGAGAGCCGCAATGCCTGTGCGAGCTGCGTCGGCTTCACCGTTCGTGCCTCGTGCTGCGCGAGCACGAGGAACCGCAGGGCGAGAGCGTCGATGGGCAACATCCCCAATGCGCGCAGCGCCCGCTCGTCCGCGTCGTGGACGCTGTCGCTGAGTTCCTGCAGGCTCGCGATGGCGGCGGCACCCCCGCTGGTCCGGGGCTCGCTGGTGAACAGGCCGGGTGTCTTGTGCGCGTCGCCTTCGGACTTCATCGTCGATCGTCCCCTCGTGTCCTGGATGATCACCATCCTCCTCGGCGTCGCTGTGAACCGAAGCTGAGTGAGTAATCAACCGAGCGAGACAACTGTGGCGTGCATGACGCCATCGAAGTGCGGTGGCGGAGATCAGAAGGAGTGACCATGTCGAACACGGCAGGGAATCCCGCACGACACGACTCAGTCGTCCGTGCCACCTGGAACGAGACCAAGTCCGCGCTCAAGACGACCGAGTTCTACGCGTGGCTGGTCGTGTCGATCGCGATCCTCATCGCGTCGGCGGTCGTCGACAACGCGGACGAAGGCCACAGCGGCTTCGGCGCCGACCAGGCCTGGCTGTACGTCGCGATCGTGACGGCCGCCTACATCCTCAGTCGCGGTGTCGCCAAGTCCGGCGTGCGCAAGCCCGACTGGAACGACGACGACCGACGCGACGTCAACGGACGCTCGAACTGACCATCGAGCACCACTCGTCCAGCCGGTGGTCCCCCGACGGACCCGGCGGGCAGGCACCGGTGTCGCAGGTCGTCTGACCGGCGACACGAGGGCGGGCCGTTCCGATCCCGGAACGGCCCGCCCTCCGTGTTCCGATGCCGCCACAGGTGGCCGCGGAACGCTCCCCCTGCGTCGCGGAACCGGCCGGGTCGATCCGATCGGACGCCCGCCACGCGAAGACCCGGAAGCGCGGTGCGATGATGGGGGACATGGCCGACACCACTCCCCGCGCGACGAGCAACCGCTCCACCACTCCCGGCTCGTCCGTGTTCAAGGACCACATCGCTTCGAACTGGGCCGAACGGGAGCGTCCGCTGCCGGCGCCACGCGAGCAGTCGGCCTTCGCCGCCGCACGTCGTGCCCGTCTGTCCGAGCTGCACACCGGCCGCACGATCGTCGTGCCGGCGGGACAGGCGAAGGTCCGCTCAAACGACTGCGACTACCCGTTCCGCCCGCACTCCGCCTTCGCCCACCTGACCGGGTGGGGCACGGACACCGTGGTCGGCTCCGTGCTCGTCCTCGCGCCGAACGGCAGCGGACACGACGCCACCCTGTACTTCCGCGCGACGGCGGGCCGCGACTCGGAGGAGTTCTACGCCAACCCGGAGATCGGCGAGTTCTGGGTCGGGCCGCGCCCCTCCCTGGCCGAGGTCGCCGCCGACCTCGGCGTCGCGACCGCCGACCTCGGTGAGCTCGACGACGCGCTGGCCGGGCTCGACGCCTCCGTGCTCGTGGTCCGTGACGCCGACCCCGACTTCACGCGCGCACTCGACGAGCGTCTCGGCACGACGGTCGGCGGAGCGGCGGAGCAGGACGGTACCCCCGCGGCCGACGACGTCCTGTCGCGCGACCTGTCCGAACTCCGCCTCGTGAAGGACCCCTACGAGGTGCACGAGCTGCGCAAGGCCGTCGACGCGACCCAGCACGGCTTCGACGACGTCATCGCGGACTTCGACGCGGTGCTCGCGCACCCCCGCGGCGAGCGCATCGTCGAGGGCACGTTCAACCGTCGCGCCCGCGCGGACGGCAACACGGTCGGCTACGACACCATCGCCGCCGCCGGCCACCACGCCTGCATCCTGCACTGGACCCGCAACGACGGCGCCGTCCAGCCGGGCGACCTCATCCTCATCGATGCCGGGGTCGAGGTCGACTCGTTCTACACGGCCGACATCACCCGCACGCTGCCCGTGAGCGGCACGTTCTCCCCCGTGCAGCGGATGGTCTACGAGGCCGTGCTCGAGGCCGCCGACGCCGCGTTCGCGATCGTCGAGCCGGGCATCACGTTCCGGCAGGTGCACGCCACCGCGATGGAGGTCATCGCGCGGAAGACCGCTGAGTGGGGCTTCCTGCCGGTCTCCGCCGAGGAGTCGCTGCAGCCGGACAACCAGTTCCACCGTCGCTACATGGTGCACGGCACGAGCCACCACCTCGGCCTCGACGTCCACGACTGCGCGAAGGCCCGGCGCGAGATGTACCTCGACGGCATCGTGCAGCCCGGGATGGTCTTCACGATCGAGCCCGGCCTGTACTTCCAGCAGGACGACCTCACCGTGCCCGAGGAGTTCCGCGGGATCGGCGTCCGGATCGAGGACGACATCCTGGTGACCGAGGACGGCGCCGAGAACCTGTCCGTCGGCATCCCCCGGACCCCCTCGGAAGTGGAGGGGTGGATCGCCCGTTCTGCGCGCTAGCCTGAGCCTCGTGAGCGCTGAAGCCCCCTCGAGTACCTTCCTGATCGACGTCGAGCACTTCGACTCGCCCGACGCACAGCGGCTGCGAGCAGCACAGCGCATCGAGATCGAGAGCACGTACGGAGCGGACACCGAGCCGGGCCCGAAGCCGACCGCCGACTCGATCGCCGTGTTCTTCGTCGCGCGCGACGAAGCGGGGACGCCGGTCGGGTGCGGTGGGCTGCGGATGGTGGACGACGGGATCGCCGAGGTGAAGCGGATGTACGTGCGGACCGAGTCCCGCGGGTCCGGCGTCGCGGCGCTGATCCTGCGTCGGCTGGAGGAGGCGGCGCTCGACCTCGGATCCCCGGCGCTCGTCCTCGAGACGGGGACGGAGCAGAAGGGCGCGATCCGGTTCTACGAGCGCGAGGGCTTCCGCCGCATCGCGAACTTCGGGCCGTACGTGGGCGCTGCACAGTCGGTCTGCTTCTCGAAGATCCTCTGACGACCCACCGAGTCGGACCCGGAATGCTCCGGGAACGACGACGGGCTCCCGGTCGATCGGCGTCGACCGGGAGCCCGTCGTCATCTGTGGTGTCCGCCGGAACGGCGGCGCATCCGACACGTGCCGGCGACGCGGTCGACGCGCGCAGTCGGCCTGCAGCAGCGACGGGACGTCATGCCCGCCGGTCGTCACCCGCTCGCCGGTCCGTGCCGTCGTCCTGACGATGCCCGGCGTCCGGGGTCGCCGGGTCCCCCTCAGCGGCGGGACCGGTGCCGCCCGCCGACGTCGGAGCCTGCTCGCCGTAGCGGGGCCCGTCGTTCGTGCCGTAGCTCCGGGTCGACCCGGACGGACGCTGCGCCTGGTCGGCACCGGCACCACCGTCGGATCCGGGTGTCCGGGCGGCCCCCTCGTTCGTCCCGTACCGCGGCGCGGCGGGGCGGTGCGCGGGACCGTCACCGGTCGGAGCCGGACGGACCGCTCCGTCGTTCGTGCCGTAGCGGGGCCCGTCGTTCGTGCCGTACCGGGGCGTCGCCGGCCCCTGTCCACCCGGAGCGCTCGGCGCTGCTCCGTCCCCACCCTGCTGCTGGTCCGGTCCGGCGGGCCGCCCCGGGCCTCCCGGCTGGTGCGGCGTCGCGTGGCCGCCGTACGGCGACCCCTGCGGCGCAGCGCCCGGACGCCACTGCTGACCGGGCTGGCCGTACTGCGGCGGCGCACTCTGCGGCGGGACGCCGGGACCGGGACCCCACTGCTGCTGGCCGGGCCCGCCGAGCTGCTGCTGCCCGCGGTACCCGGGCCCGCCGGGCTGGTCCCACGACGTGTGCTCGATCGCGCCGCCCTGACCGAGGATGCGCTGCGCCTGACCCGACAGCTGCGGATCGACGACGATCTGGTAGGTGGTGGCGAGGACCTGGTGGATGCTCGTGAAGTCCCGCTGCCGCTTCGTGATCGCGAACGAGACGATCCCGTACAGCATGCCGAAGCCCGCACCGATGACGGCCGCGGCGAAGAAGAGCCCGCCGGCCTGCGGCGAGAAGAGCGTCAGGACGATGCCGAAGAAGAACCCGAGCCAGAGCCCGGAGAGCGCACCCGCCAGGGCGGCCCGCCCGTAGGTCATCTTGCCGGTGACCCGCTCGACGGTCTTGAGGTCGTTGCCGACGATGGACAGTTTGGCGACCGGGAAGTCCGCCTCGGCGAGCTTCGCGACCACGCGCTGTGCTTCGGGGTAGCTGTCGAAGGTGCCGAGGACGTCACCGCGGGGCAGCGTGGGGAACGCCTGTGCCGTGCGGCCGCCGAAGGGGCTTTGAGTGCTCACCCAGTCATCATCCACCGGAGTCCTTGCGATCACACGAGAACCACCAGGGAAGGGGCGGCGAGCAGGGGCGGGCGAGCGACTACGCTGGACGGGTGAGCGCCTCGAAGGTCTTCGTCGCCCGCCTCGCCGGGTGCTCCGTCTTCGACCCCGCGGGCGACCGTGTCGGCCGGGTGCGTGACGTCCTCGTCGTGTACCGCCGCGTCGACGCCCCGCAGGTCGTCGGCCTGATCGTCGAGGTCCCCGGCAAGCGCCGCATCTTCGTCAGCATCGGCCGGATCACCTCGATCGGTGCCGGGCAGGTCATCACGACCGGACTGGTCAACATGCGCCGCTTCGAGCAGCGCGGCGGTGAGGTCCGGGTGATCGCGGAGATCCTCGGCCGCAAGGTGCTCATCAAGAAGGAGCAGATCCGGGCGACCATCGAGGACGTCGCGATCGAGGACCACGGGCAGGGCGACTGGTCGATCGCGCAGCTGTTCCTGCGCAAGCCGAAGACCACGCCCTCGCCGTTCGGCAAGGGGCCGACCACCTTCGCCACGTGGAACGAGGTTACCGAGGACGAGCTCCCCGGTGAGTCCCAGTCCGCCGAGCACGTCATCGCCGCCTACTCCGACCTGGTGCCCGCCGACCTGGCGTCGACCCTGCTCGACCTGCCGTCCGAGCGCCGCTTCGAAGTGGCCGAGGAGCTGCCGGACAACCGGCTCGCCGACGTGCTCGAGGAGATGCCGGACCAGGAGCGGATCGAGATCCTGTCCGCGCTGCGGGACGCCCGCGCCGCCGACGTCCTCGACCAGATGCAGCCGGACGACGCCGCCGACCTGCTGGCGCAGCTGCCCGACGAGCGCAGTGAGGCCCTCCTCGAGCTGATGGAGCCGGAGGAGGCGCAGGACGTCCGCATGCTGCTCGAGTACGAGCCGGACACCGCGGGTGGTCTCATGACGACCGAGCCGGTGATCCTGTCCGCCGACTCGACCGTCGCCGAGGGCCTGGCCCTGGTGCGTCGCCACGAACTCGCCCCGGTGCTCGGTGCCGCGGTGTGCGTCACGCTGCCGCCGTACGAGCCGCCGACCGGCCGGTTCCTCGGCCTCGTGCACTTCCAGCGCATGCTCCGGTACCCGCCGAACGAGCGTCTCGGCACCCTCATCGACCAGCAGACCGAGCCGGTCAAGGTCGACGCGAGCGCCGCCGAGGTCACGCGCGTGATGGCGACCTACAACCTCCTGTCCGTCCCCGTGGTCGACGACGCCCACCGACTCGTCGGGGTGGTGACCATCGACGACGTCCTCGACCACGTCCTCCCGGACGACTGGCGGAGTCAGGACGCGGCCGACGCCAACCCCGGCGCCGCGTCGCGACCGCGGACCCGCACCCGCCGCACGGCGGTCCCCTCGGGAAGGAGGACGAATCGTGGTACGCCCAGATGAGAACCGCCGGGAGCGGCCGGAGGAACGCCTCGACTCCCCGAAGGGCATGCGCACCCGCGTCCTGCCGACCCGTCGACGTGGACGCGGTGACGCGTTCGGTCGCGCGACCGAGGGCATCGCTCGTGCGATGGGCACGCCCTGGTTCCTGATCGGCCTGACCCTGTTCTGCGTGCTCTGGATGGGCTGGAACACGCTGTCACCGAAGTCGTGGCAGTTCGACTCCGCGGCGATCGGCTTCACCGCGCTGACCCTGGTGCTCTCGCTGCAGGCTTCGTACGCGGCACCGCTGATCCTGCTCGCGCAGAACCGGCAGGACGACCGCGACCGCGTGCAGTTCGAGCAGGACCGGCAGCGGGCCGAGCGGAACCTGGCCGACACCGAGTACCTGGCCCGCGAGGTCGTCGCCCTCCGCCTGGCGATGCGCGACATGGCCTCGAAGGACTTCATCCGCGCCGAGCTCCGCTCCCTGCTCGAGGAACTCGACCGTCGCGACGTCGACCCCGACGACCTCGACGACCTGGACGACCGCGGGCACGGCCACGAGCGTTCGGTGACGCGTGGCTGACGGCACCACCACCGAGGACCAGCTCGCCGCCGCGGTCCTCACCGCGCTCGGCCGCGTCCTCGACCCCGAGATCCGCCGGCCCGTCACCGAGCTCGACATGATCCGCGGCGTGGACGTCCAGCCGGGAGGCTCGGTGCGCGTCGACCTGCAGCTCACGATCGTGGGGTGCCCGGCTGCGGACACCATCGAGCGGGACGTGCGGTCCGCCGCCGGTTCCGTGGCGGGCGTCGCGACGGTCGACGTGGACGTGTCCGTGATGGACCCGGCCGTGCGTCGGGCCCTCACGGAGCGGCTGCGCGAGGGTCGTCCCCAGGGCGTGCAGTTCACCCCGGACTCGCTGACCCGGGTGATCGCGGTGACGAGCGGCAAGGGCGGCGTCGGCAAGTCCACGGTCACGGCGAACCTCGCCGCGGCGCTCGCCCGTCGAGGGCAGCGCGTCGGCATCGTCGACGTCGACGTGCACGGTTTCAGCATCCCGGGCCTGATGGGCCTCACAAACGAGCACGGCGTCGCCCCGCGGCCGACCCGTGTCGACAGCATGATCCTGCCGCCGGTCGCCCACGAGGTGAAGGTCGTCTCGATCGGCATGTTCGTCGACGACGTCTCGACCGCGGTGTCCTGGCGTGGCCCGATGCTGCACCGGACCGTGAACCAGTTCCTGTCCGACGTGTGGTTCGGCGACCTCGACGTGCTCCTGCTCGACATGCCGCCGGGCACCGGGGACGTGGCGATCTCGGTCGGCCAACTGCTCCCGCACGCCGAGGTGCTCGTCGTGACCACCCCCCAGGCGGCAGCGGCGGACGTGGCCGAGCGCAGCGGGATCGTCGCGCGGCAGACCGGTCAGAAGGTCATCGGCGTCGTCGAGAACATGGCGGGGCTCGTGCAGCCCGACGGCAGCGTGTTGCACCTGTTCGGCGAGGGCGGCGGGGACGAGACCGCTCGGCGCCTGTCCCGCGGGCAGGACTCCCCCGTGCCGGTGCTCGGCCGGGTCCCGCTCTCGGTGCCGCTGCGTGCCGGAGGCGATGCGGGCCTCCCGGTCGTCCTCGGCGACCCGACGGACCCCGCGGCGGTCGCGCTCGACGGCGTGGCGGACCGGCTCACCGCGATGGGTCGGGGACTCGCCGGCCGGAAGCTCGGCTTGACGCTGTCCTGACCCCCGGTGCCCGTGTGTGCCGGTGTCAGGTCGCTTCGGCGTCGAACGGCGCGGGTTCACCCGCAGTGAGTGGCACGACCGGCGCGGGCGCCCGCACCTTGGCGGCGGTCACGGTCGCCGCCGTCGCTGCTTCGGCCCCCGACGAGGGCGAGTCGAGCAGGGCGTCCCGGATGATCCGGCGCGGGTCGTACTGACGCGGGTCGAGCTTCTGCCAGTCCACGTCGTCGAAGTCGGGGCCCATCTCCTCGCGCATCCGGTCCTTGGCGTTGTCCGCGAACCGGCGCACGGCCTTGACGAAGTCGGCGAGTTTCTGGGCGTAGAGGGGCAGCCGCTGCGGCCCGAGCAACAGCACGGCGATGATCCCGATGATCAGGATCTTGTCGAGCTGGATGTTCACGGGAGCGAGCCTAACGCGTGGAGTCGGCGAGTCACCCGTAGAGTTGACCGACGAGGAGTGTGCGTGTCAGAGAAAGACTCGAACTGGAAGTTCGCGGAGGACATCGTCTCCGAACCCGACGGTGTCGCCCGTGCGCGTGAGCACTCCCTCGAGCTCGGGGTCGAACCGGTCTCGCCGGCGATCGGGGCGCAGATGAGCGTCATCGCCGCGGCGTCCCGAGCGACGAGCATCATCGAGATCGGGACCGGCCTCGGCGTGTCGGGGCTGTACCTGCTCGCGGGTGCGCCCGACGCCACGCTGACGACGATCGACGTCGAGATCGACCACCAGCAGTACGCACGGGATGCCTTCATCGCCGCCGGTACCGCTCCCGGTCGGGTCCGCCTCATCCCGGGTCGTGCGGCCCAGGTGCTGCCGCGGATGAACGACGCCAGCTACGACGTCGTCCTCATCGACGCCGATCCGGAGCACGTCATCGAGTACGTCGAGCACGGCCTGCGCCTGGCGAAGACCGGCGGCACCGTGCTCGTCCCGCACGCGCTGTGGCGCGGCAAGGTCGCCGACCCCGTCAAGCGGGACCGTGCGACCACGGACTTCCGCCTGCTCCTCACCGAGGTCTCCACCTCCGGCGCGGTCCGCAGCGCCCTGTCCCCAGCGGGCGACGGGCTGCTGCAGATGACGAAGCTCACGGCCTGACGCGGTCGGCACCGGGTGCGTCGGATCGGTGCGTCAGCCGGGAGACCCGGGTCACTCCAGGTGCCGCAGGTACCGTCCCGGGTCCTGCAGGAACGCGCGCTGGTTCCGGACGAGGTCCAGGTCCGCCCAGTCGGACCGCCGGATGCCCCACTCCCCGACCTCGAGGACCGTCGCGTCCGGGAACGCCGCGAGCACCGGCGAGTGGGTCGACAGGACCACCTGCCCGACCCCGTCCTCGACGATGGACCGCAGGAGCGCGATGAGCGTCAGGCAGCCCGAGAACGACAGCGCCGACTCCGGCTCGTCGAGGAGCCACAGACCGGGCCACCGCGCGCGGTCGATGACGAACTCCAGGAACGACTCCCCGTGACTGCGCTCGTGGTACCGCGTCTCGGGTCGGGCGCCCGGGTGCTGCTCGAGGTAGGTGAAGAGCCCGTGCATGGTCTCGGCCCGGAGGAAGAACCCACTCCGCGCGGCGCCGAAGTCGCGGACCACGCGGATGTGCTCCGCCAGGAACGACTCCGAGGGACGGGTCGAGTGGCCCGATCCCGTCGATCCGCCCTCGGGCGACATGCCGAACGCGAGGGCCATCGCCTCGACCAGGGTGGACTTGCCGACACCGTTCTCGCCGACCAGGACCGTCACGGGGCCGAGTTCGAGGCCGTCGTCGAGGAGCTGTCGGACCGGTGGTAGCGTCGCCGGCCACTCGTCGCGGGGCATGGGACTCGGGTCGAGGTACTCCTCGACACGGCGGATCGGCAGGTTGCGGACGCGGTCCCGGGGCACGTGACCATCATGGCGGGCGCGACCGACAGCCTCCAGGCCAGGGCCGGACGCACGGAAGGCCCGGGACGTACGCGTCCCGGGCCTTCCGTGGTGGTGCGTCGACGTACTAGGCCGAGACGACCTCTGCCAGTGCGTCGTGGAGTTCCTTGGCCTCGGCGTCGTTGACCGAGACCACCAGGCGGCCTCCACCCTCGAGCGGAACCCGCACGATGATGAGTCGACCCTCCTTGACAGCCTCCATCGGCCCGTCGCCGGTCCTCGGCTTCATCGCTGCCATCAGATGTCCCCTTTCGTGCAGTACGAACAGGGGCCATTATCCCGTAGACAGGCGCGACTGCGAAACCGCCCAGCTCGGGGGTGTCCGCGGCGGGCACCCGGAACGGTCACGGTGGCGTCCAGTCGTAGCCGTCGACCCACCAACAGAAGTACAGCCAGGTCCACTGCAACACGACCGCGAGGACCACGAGGACCACCCGGTAGACCCGCGATCGCGGCAACGCCACGACGCCCAGCAGGGGTGCGATCGGGAGCAGGATCCGCCACGTGCTCGACTGCGGGAAGAACACCGCGAGCAGGTACACCAGGTACGCCACGCCCCAGAGCCGCAGTTCGAGGCCGATGCGACGGGCGGCCGGCTGGAACACCACGGCCGCGAACCCGACGAGCACCACGACGAGCAGGATCGTGCCCGCCGGCTGCCGGAACCACCACCCGAAGCCCTGCACCCACGGCGTGAACGGGACGAGTTCTCCCCAGCCGATGTAGGACGACCGCCAGGCGAGCTCGGTGTCGGTGTACGCCTTCGGGACCCCGGTCGCCGCCCACGCGATCGCGGGCCAGGCGAGGCCGACGAGTCCGGACACCACCGCGACCACGGCCGGGGCGAGAGCGGTGCGGAGGGTCAGCCGCTCGGACATCCGCAGCCAGGCCGGCCGGAGCACCCCGACGAGCACGAACAGGCCCATGAGGAGTGCGAAGGCCAGGCCGGTCGGTCGGGTCATGCCGAGCAGCAGCACCACGGGCAGCATCGCCCAGAACCGCCGCTGCACGAGCAGGAGCAGCGCGACGAGGAGCAGCAGGAGGCCGAGTGCCTCGGCGTACGCGACCTGGAACACCACGGAGACCGGCGCGACACAGAACAGCACCGTGGCGAAGGTCGCGCGCGTCGGGTCGAGGAACCGTCCCATCAGCCGCCGGAACACCAGGGCGGCACCCCACCCGGCGAGCAACGAGACCCACACGGCGACGAACTCGAACGAGGCGCCCGTCAGGGTCATCAACGCACGGACCGTGAACGGGTACACGGGCATGAACGCCCATGCGTTCTCCGTCACGTGTCCGGCGGCGTCCACCGGCAGCGTCGACGGGTACCCGCTCGCCGCGATGACCCGGTACCAGGCGCCGTCCCAGATCGACGCGAACGACAGGTACGTCGGGTGCTGCACCGTGAACGAGTTGGCGGGCTGGATCCTCGCGAAGCCGGACATCAGCACCGTCGTCAGGACCCGCGAGAGCGCGTAGACCGCCGTGATGCGCAACCACCACGGCACGAGCCGCCACCGGACGACCACCCACGTCAGCGCCGCTCGCGACGACCGTCCACGCGGCACGGCCGATGAGGCGGTGGTCACGCCGTCAGCCACCGCCGCAGCCCGTCCTCGACGGCCGTGATCTGGGCGACGGGGACCTGCTCGTCGTCGTGGTGAGCGAAGACGGGGTCGCCGGGGCCGTAGTTCACGGCCGGGACGCCGAGCGCCGAGAACCGCGCGACGTCGGTCCAGCCGTACTTCGGGCGCGGCGCGGGACCGCCCACGGCCGCGACGAACTGCTGCGCCAGCGGGGCGTCGAGGCCCGGGCGGGCACCGGCGGCGAGGTCGACGATCGTGACGTCGTAGCCGTCGAAGAGCTCGCGGATGTGCTCGACCGCCTCGTCCGCGGAACGGGAGGGGGCGAACCGGTAGTTGACGTGCACCATCGCCTCGTCCGGGATGACGTTGCCGGCGATGCCGCCCGAGATCCCGACGGCGTTGAGGCCCTCGCGGTACTCGAGTCCGTCGACCGTGACCGTGCGGGGCTCGTAGGCGGCGAGGGTGGCCAGGATCGGGGCCGTCTTGTGGATGGCGTTGTCGCCGATCCAGCTCCGGGCACTGTGCGAGCGCTTGCCGGAGGTGCGGATCTCGGCCCGGAGGTTGCCGTTGCAGCCGCCCTCGATCTGTGCGCCCGAGGGCTCGCCGAGGATCGCGAAGTCGCCGGCCAGGAGTTCAGGACGCGTCCTCGCCAGGCGGCCGAGACCGTTCAGGGCGTCGCTGACCTCCTCGTGGTCGTAGAAGACCCAGGTCACGTCGACGTTCGGGGCGTCGAGGTCCACCGCGAGCTTGAGCTGCACCGCGCAGCCGGCCTTCATGTCGACCGTCCCGCGACCCCAGAGGATCTCGGTGCCGTCCTCGGTGGTGCGGAACTCGGTCGGCAGGTTGTCGTTGAGCGGCACGGTGTCGATGTGCCCGGCGATCACGACCCGGCGCTCCCGCCCGAGCTGCGTCCTGGCGACGATCGCGTCGCCGTCGCGGACCACGTCGAGGTGGTCGAGCGGGGCCAGGGCGGCTTCGATCGCGTCGGCGAGCGCGCCCTCGTTGCCGGACACTGATTCGATGTCGCATATCGCGCGGGTGATGTCGATGGACGAGGCACTGAGGTCGAGCGGCTGCGGCATGCGGTCACCTTATCCGGCAGCCCTGGCGTCCCGCTGGCGCGGCGGCGCTCCGCTCGGGAGGCCCGGTCCGGCCCCGCAGCGTCCGTCCGGCCGGTCCGGAGGTCCGGTCCGGCACCTCGGTACCCTGGTGCCGTGACCGACTCGACCGACACGACCGCCGACCCCCGCCCGACCTCCGCTTGGGGCCACGGCCTCGCGACGATCGCCGCCGACGGCACGGTCCTCGACACCTGGTTCCCGTCGACGTCCCTCGGCGAGCGCCCAGCGGACGCAGCGGTGCCCGCCGACCTGCAGGCCGCGGCCGGGGAGGACCCCGTCCGCGAGGTCCGGCTCGAGGTCGTCACCATCGACATCGTGATCGACGACGCTCCGACGAGCACGCCCGACGCCTACCTCCGCCTCCACCTGCTCAGCCACCTGCACGTGCGGCCGAACGAGATCTCCCTCGACGGCGTCTTCGGCCACCTGCCGATCGTCGCCTGGACCAACGCCGGCCCGGTGCACCCCGGAGCGCTGACCCGCCTCCGCCCGGCCCTGCAGCGCGCCGGCATCGCCGTGCACGCGATCGACAAGTTCCCCCGGCTGGTGGACTACGTCGTGCCGGACCGGGTCCGGATCGGTGACGCGAACCGGGTGCGGCTCGGCGCGCACCTCGCCCCGGGTACCACCGTCATGCACGAGGGCTTCGTCAACTTCAACGCCGGCACCCTCGGCGAGGCGATGATCGAGGGCCGGGTCTCGCAGGGCGTCGTCGTCGGCGACGGCACCGACATCGGCGGCGGCGCGTCGATCATGGGCACCCTGTCCGGCGGCGGCACGCACCGTGTCCGACTCGGCGCCCGCGCGCTCCTCGGGGCGAACGCCGGCCTCGGCATCTCGCTCGGGGACGACTCGGTGGTCGAGGCGGGGCTGTACGTCACCGCGGGGACGAAGGTCGTCCTGGTCGGAGCCGCCCCGAACCCGGACGGCACGCCACGCACCGTCAAGGCCGCCGAGCTGTCGGACGCGCCGAACGTCCTGTTCCGCCGCAACTCCCTGACGGGTGCGGTGGAGGCGCTGCAGCGGAAGGGCGAGGGGATCCAGCTCAACACGGCGCTGCACGCCTAGGGCGTGCTCGACGCGTCCGTGGCGCCGCTCGCTCCCTGTTCGCGCGCGGTGTCGAACCGCTCACGGTGGTCCACGATCTCGTGCTGGTGGGCGCTGACCCGGTCGGCGAGCGAGAGCGAGACCTCCTGCAGGACGTGCGTCAGCCCGTCAGGGTGTCAGCGGTGCGGCAGGTCCCGCTTCGGGTGCCCCACGTACAGCTGCTGCGGGCGCCCGATCTTGTTGAGCGGGTCGTTGTTGAGCTCGCGCCACTGGGCGATCCAACCCGGCAGGCGGCCGATGGCGAACAGCACCGTGAACATGCGCGGCGGGAACCCCATCGCCTTGTAGATGATGCCGGTGTAGAAGTCGACGTTCGGATAGAGCTTGCGGCTGACGAAGTACTCGTCCTCGAGCGCGATCTGCTCGAGCTCCTTCGCGATGTCGAGCAGGTCGTCCTGCACCCCGAGCGCCTCGAGCACCTCGTCGGCGGACTCCTTGACGAGCTTCGCGCGCGGGTCGTAGTTCTTGTACACGCGGTGTCCGAAGCCCATGAGCTTGACCCCGCGCTCCTTGTTCTTCACGCGCTCGACGAAGCGGGTGACGGGCTCGCCGGAGTCCTTGATCTGCTGGAGCATCTCGAGCACGGCCTCGTTCGCACCGCCGTGCAGCGGCCCGTAGAGCGCGTTGATGCCCGCGGAGATCGACGCGAACATGTTCGCCTTCGTCGACCCCACCAGGCGCACCGTGGCGGTCGAGGCGTTCTGCTCGTGGTCCTCGTGCAGGATGAGCAGCCGGTCGAGCGCCTTCGAGAGCACCGGGTTCGGCTCGTACGGCTCGGCCATGGTGCCGAAGTTGAGCCGGAGGAAGTTGTCGACGAAGGACAGCGAGTTGTCCGGGTACAGGAACGCCTGCCCGATGGCCTTCTTGTGGGCGTACGCGGCGATGACCGGCAGCTTCGCGAGGAGCCGGACGGTCTGCAGCTCGACCTTCTCGGGGTCGTCGACGTCCATGTCGTCCTCGTAGTACGTCGACAGGGCGCTGACCGCGCTGGACAGGACGGACATCGGGTGCGCCGAGTGCGGGAGCGCGTCGAACAGCCGGCGGAGGTCCTCGTGCAGCAGCGTGTGCCGCCGGATCCTGCTGTCGAACGCCTCGAGTTCGGTGGGCGTCGGCAGTTCGCCGTAGATGAGGAGCCAGGCGACCTCGAGGAAGGTGCAGTTCGAGGCGACCTGGTCGATCGGGTAGCCGCGGTACCGCAGGATGCCCTGGTCGCCGTCGATGTACGTGATGGCGCTCTTCGTCGAGCCGGTGTTCACGAAGCCGTAGTCGAGCGTGTTCATCCCGGTCTGCTTCTTGAACGTGGAGATGTCCACGGTCGAGGCGCCGTCGACGCTCGGCAGGATCGGGAACTCCGCCTGCCCGCCCGGGTACGTCAGCGTGGCCGTCTCGGTCGCCTGTCCGGCGCCGGGGCTCACGGGGACGGGCGTCGTGGGCGGTGTGGCCGTCTTCTGAGCGTCGTTGGCAGTGTCAGTCACGCTGGACAGCCTAACGGCGGCGACTGTCGATCCGGTACAGCCCGGAGACCGTCGGTTGGTGTGGAAACACGGTTGCGCGGACGCCGGGTCGGTGGGTGGAGTCGGTCTGGAGGCCCGTCAGCCGCCCGTCACGCGCCCTGCGCTGGCGAGTCGCTGGGCGGCTGCCGCGATCCGGTCGTCCGTCGCCGTCAGGGCGACGCGGACGTGCCGCGCTCCGGCGGCACCGTAGAACGTCCCCGGAGCGACGAGGATGCCGCGGTCGGCGAGCCACGCGACGGTGTCGAGGGCTGGCTCGTCGCGGGTCGCCCACAGGTACAGGCCGGCGCCGCTGGCGTCGATGCGGAACCCCGCTCGCTCCAGTGCCGTCCGGAGCACGGTGCGCCGGTTGCGGTACCGGGCCTTCTGCTGCTGCACGTGGGTCTGGTCCTCGAGCGCGACGACCATCGCCTGCTGCACGGGCAGTGGCGGCATCATGCCGGTGTGCTTGCGGATCGCGAGCACGTCGGCGAGGAGTCGGGGGTCACCGGCGACGAAGGCCGCCCGGTACCCGGCGAGGTTCGACTGCTTCGAGAGCGAGTACACGCTGAGGACACCGTCGAACGAGTCGCCCACCACGCGGGCGTCGAGGATCGTCGGGGTGGGCGTGGTGTCGTGGGGGGCGTCCCAGCCGAGCTCGGCGTAGCACTCGTCGCCGACGATGACGGCACCGAGCTCACGCGCGCGCTCGACGGCGGCACCGAGCTGCTCGATCGAGAGGACGCGCCCGTCGGGGTTGCCCGGGGAGTTCAGCCAGACGAGCTTCGTGCTCGTCGGCCACGACGCCGGGTCGTCGGCCGCGAGGGCCTCGGCGCGCACGAGTGCGGCGCCCAGCTCGTAGGTCGGGTACGCGGCCTCGGGGAAGACGACGGTGTCCCCCGGGCCGAGCCCCAGCCAGAGCGCGAGGCCGGCGATGAATTCCTTCGAGCCGATGGTCGGCAGGACGTGGTCGGCGGTGAGCTGCACGCCCTGACGTCGGCCGTACCAGGCGGCGATGGCCTCGCGCAGGGCCGGGGTGCCGGCGACCTGCGGGTAGGCGTGGGCGTCGGTCGCCTCGGCCAGCGCGCGACGGACGACGTCGGGCGTCGGGTCGACCGGCGAACCGACACTGAGGTCGACGATCCCGCCCTCGTACGCCGTCGCCCGCTGCTTGTACGGAGCGAGCTGGTCCCAGGGGAAGTCGGGCAGGTCGAGCGCCACGGGCGTCAGGCCCGGGGCTGGGCCATGACGACCGGGTGGTCCGCGTGGATCACGCCGACCTTGGCGGCACCGCCGGGCGACCCGATCTCGGAGAAGAACTCGACGTTCGCCTTGTAGTAGTCGGCCCACTCCTCGGGGAGGTCATCCTCGTAGTAGATGGCCTCGACCGGGCAGACCGGCTCACACGCACCGCAGTCGACGCATTCGTCGGGGTGGATGTAGAGCGACCGGTCACCCTCGTAGATGCAGTCCACGGGGCATTCGTCGATGCACGCACGGTCCTTCACGTCGACACAGGGCTGAGCGATCACGTAGGTCACGAGCGGGTGCTCCCTTCCGGGGTTGAGCGACTGCGAGTCTACCCGTGCGGGGCTGCGACCTCGGACCGGGCAGCCTCTGGCGCGGGACGGACCCGGAGCCCGGAGAGGTCCGGCCAGCCCAGCACGAGCATCGCGACGACCGCCGGCCCGAAGGTCCAGACGTACCCGGCGGTGTTCGCGAGCACGAGCGGCGAGCTCGATCCGGCGACGGCCACGAGCACCTGGGTGGCGAGGATGATCCCGATGCCCACGGCCGCGACGAGCAGACGCGACCGGTACAACAAGCGGACGCCCACCACGACCCCGATGACGATGAGCGCGGTGAGGACCATGCCGATCGGTGCGGCGCTCCACGACCCGAGCGCGACGGTCTGCTGGTGCGTGATCGTGCCGAGGCCACCGACGAGCAGCCCGACCGCCGCGGTGACGACGACGGCGGCAGCCCGACCGGGACCGGACATCTCGACGAAGGTCTGCGGTGCCGTCGGGACGGGGGCCTGGTCGTGCCGGAAGCCCTCCTGCGCCGGCACGGCCTGGCGCACGCCGTGTGGCATCACGTAGGACAGCCGGCCGGGCTCGGACGGGTCGGCGGGGTCGACCGTGATCTGGCTCCGGTACTGCTCGAGCGCGGCCCGGACCTTGCCGCGGACCGGGAGGACGTCGACCGTGACGTCCGCGAGCCCGGAGTCCGCGTCGACGATCATCGAGAACGCGACCTCCTCCGCCCGGGCCGCGTACCGGGCGGCAGCGTGCACGCGGAGGTGGTCCGGGTGTCCGTAGCCGCCGTCGTCCGCGTAGCTCACCACCGCGTCGGCACCCGTCGACCGGATCGCAGCACGGATGTCGTCGACGACCTCGCCGAGGTCCGCCCGGGTCAGGGAGTCCGCGGGGGCGTCACCCGCGGCCGTGGCGCGGCCGTCCGGGCCCCACTGCATGCCCGAGTCGGTGTAGCGACGCTCGGGCAGGTCCGTCGGCCGGGCACCCGGGCCGCCGAGCCACAGGTGCGCCGGGCCGCCGAGGGCCGCGAGCGCCGCCGCGATCTCGGTCTCGCGGTGGGCCGCGACGCGCCGGCCGTCCCCGGCGAGCGGTGCGAGTTCCGCGGTGAGCATCTCGCCGCGCTCCCCCCGGGTGGCGGTGAGGACCGTGACGTGGGCGCCGAGCTCGAGCAGGGTCGCGATCGTGCCGCCGGACGACAGCGTCTCGTCGTCGGGGTGCGCGTGGACGAAGAGGACGCGTTCGGGGCGCGTGGTCGGTGCCGTGGACATCGCCTGCAAGCGTACGGGAAGCGGTCCGGGAGCCCGGTGTCGGCCGTCCGGACCCGGCGTCAGCGCGAGGTGACGATGTACGTCGCGGTGGCGCCGCTGTCCGCCTGCGAGAACGTCAGGACGACTCGGTGGTCCTCGCTCCGGAACATCCCGAACGCGCTCGACCGGTCGGTCCGCTCCGCCGACGCCGTGAACCCGGCGTCCGCGAGCTGCTGGGCCGCGGCTGCGAAGTCGTCGACCGAGGCCGTGCGGACCTGCACGACCCAGCCAGAGCCTCCCGGGCCGGATCCACCACCGAGCACGCTCCCGTCGACGAGCGGGACGGCCGACGACGGGAACCCGTCGGGGACCTGGCCGTCGCTCGTCACGTCCGCACCGCGCAGGGCGGTGTCGAGCGCGCCGTCGATCCCGCCCGCGACGTCTGCCATGCCCCGCTC
The DNA here is from genome assembly GCF_003234525.1 of Curtobacterium sp. MCBD17_021. NCBI lineage: Bacteria > Bacillati > Actinomycetota > Actinomycetes > Micrococcales > Microbacteriaceae > Curtobacterium > Curtobacterium sp. MCBD17_021. Next base: position 158,202 of record NZ_QKTS01000005.1, read on the forward strand.
GATCGCGGCTCCGTCGATGCCGTCGACCCCCTCGCTCACGCTCGACGCGACCGAGGAGCCGAGGTCGGTCGCCTGGCGCACGGCGTCCGACGAGCAGCCGCTGAGACCGGCGAGTGCGATGCCGGCGGCGACGGCGGCGGTCAGTGAGGTGCGGATCGGGCGACGCATGCCGGTACCGTAACCGGCCGGACGGCGCACTCGTGGTGGGTTCGCTGGGAAGTCGCCTCGGCGTGCCTCAGGAGAGGTAGGCCCGGGCCGCCGCGACAAGGGCGTCGACCCCGACCGGGATCGACGTCTCCGCCTGCGGTGCGTAGAACGGCGAGTGGTTGCTCGGGATCTCCGCACCGCGGCGGAACAGCTCGGGGTCGGTGATGCCGGTGAACCAGTACACGATCGGGGCGCCGGCTGCGGTGGCGAGCTGTCCGACGTCCTCCGACGCCATCGCCAGCCCCGACTCCATGTCGACGGCGTGCGGCACGACGGCGCGCACGGCGGCCAGGACGACGGCGGCCTGCTCGGGGTCGTTGACGAGGACGTCCGCTCCCGGCGCACGCTCGATCGTCGGCTCGGCCAGTCCCCCGGCCTCGCTCTCGGCCCGGACGATCCGCTCGATCGACGCGATGATCCGCGCCCGGGTCTCCTCGTTCCGGGCTCGCGTCGAGATCTCGATCACGGCGGTGTCCGGGATGATGTTCGGCCGTGTGCCGGCGTGGAACGAACCGACCGTGACGACACCGGCGTCGCTCGGGGGGACCTCGCGCGACACGATCGTCTGCAGCCGGACGACGGCGGACGCAGCGGTGACGATCGGGTCGAGGGACGCCTGGGGGGCCGAGCCGTGCGCCCCACGGCCGTTGAACGTCACCGTGAAGCGGTCGCTCGACGCCATCACTGCACCGGCACCGACCGCGACCACCCCGACCGGCGCCGGAGCGGAGTGCTGTCCGAGCACGACGGTCGGCTCCGGGAAGCGCTCGACGAGGCCGTCCTCGATCATGGCCCGTGCACCGGAGATGACCTCTTCCGCCGGCTGGAACACCGCCACCACCGTGCCACGCCAGTCCCCGGTGGTGGCGACGAGGCGCTCCAGGGCCCCGAGCAGCCAGGTCACGTGCATGTCGTGTCCGCAGGCGTGCATCGTCGGGCCCTCGTTGCCGTCCTCGTCGGTGCCGCGGTACGTGCTGGCGTACGGCAGTCCGGTGCGTTCCTGCACGGGCAGACCGTCCATGTCGGCGCGGAGCCAGAGGACCGGGCCGTCGCCGTTCTCGAGCACCCCGACGACCCCGGTGCCACCGACCCCGGGCGTCACCGTGACGCCACCGATCTCCGCCAGCCGGTCGGCGATGACACCGGCGGTCCGGTGCTCCTGGAACCCGAGCTCCGGGTGGGCGTGCAGGTCCTGGTAGATCGAGAGCAGGTCGAGAGTCACCCGACCACCGTATCCCCCGGCTCGGACGCGTCCTGCACGGACGCCGACGGCCCGGCCACCTGGAGAGGTGACCGGGCCGACGGACGGAGGACGGGCCTCCTGGGCGGTGCTGGTGCTCAGGCGTCCTGGCGCTTCAGGCGGGCGTAGGCGCGCTGGCGTGCCTGCGCGTCGAGCTCGACCTTGCGGATGCGGACGGCGTCCGGCGTGACCTCGACGCACTCGTCCTCGCGGGCGAACTCCAGGCACTCCTCGAGCGACAGCTGCCGGGACGGCGTCATCGACTCGAACGTGTCGGCGTTGGCCGACCGCATGTTGGTGAGCTTCTTCTCCTTGGTGATGTTCACGTCCATGTCGTCGGCGCGCGAGTTCTCGCCGATGACCATGCCCTCGTAGACCTCCTCGGTGGGGTTGACGAAGAACGTCATCCGCTCCTGGAGGTTCGTGATGGCGAACGGCGTGACCACACCGGAACGGTCCGAGACGATCGAGCCGTTGATGCGGGTCTGGATCGAGCCGGCCCAGTCGTCGTAACCGTGGAAGATCGCGTTCGCGATGCCGGTGCCACGGGTCTCGGTGAGGAACGACGTCCGGAAGCCGATCAGGCCGCGCGACGGGACGATGAACTCCATCCGGATCCACCCGGTGCCGTGGTTCACCATGTTCTCCATGCGGCCCTTGCGGGCGGCCATGAGCTGGGTGATGGCGCCGAGGTGCTCCTCCGGCGTGTCGATCGTCATGTGCTCGTACGGCTCCTGCAGCTTGCCGTTCTCGTCACGCTTGGTGACGACCTGCGGCTTGCCGACCGTGAGCTCGAAGCCCTCGCGACGCATCTGCTCCACCAGGATGGCGAGCGCGAGCTCACCACGACCCTGGACCTCCCAGGCGTCCGGCCGGCCGATGTCGACGACCTTGAGCGAGACGTTGCCGACGAGTTCGCGGTCCAGACGGTCCTTGACGAGACGCGCGGTGAGCTTGTGGCCCTTGACCTTGCCGACGAGCGGCGAGGTGTTGGTGCCGATCGTCATCGAGATCGCCGGGTCGTCGACCGTGATGGTCGGCAGCGGACGGACGTCCTCCGGGTCACTCAGGGTCTCACCGATGGTGATCGTGTCGAAGCCGGCGACGGCGACGATGTCACCGGGGCCCGCGGACTCGGCCGGGAACCGGTTGAGCGCCTTGGTGATGAGGAGCTCGGTGATGCGGGCGTTCTGGACGGTGCCGTCGTGCTTGACCCACGCGACCGTCTGGCCCTTCTTCATCGTGCCGTGGAAGATACGGAGCAGGGCGAGGCGGCCGAGGAACGGCGAGGCGTCGAGGTTCGTGACGTGCGCCTGCAGCGGGTGCTCGTCGTCGTACGTCGGGGCCGGCACGTGCTGGAGGATCGCTTCGAAGAGCGGCTCGAGGTCGGCGTTGTCGGGCAGCTCGCCGTCGTTCGGCTTGTTGCGGCTGGCGGCACCGGCACGGCCGGAGGCGTACACCACCGGGACGTCGAGGATCGCGTCGAGGTCGAGGTCGTCGACCTCGTCCGCCATGTCGGACGCGAGGCCGAGGAGCAGGTCCTGGGACTCGGAGACGACCTCGTCGATGCGGGAGTCGGGCCGGTCCGTCTTGTTGACGAGCAGGATCACCGGGAGCTTGGCGGCGAGCGCCTTGCGGAGCACGAAGCGGGTCTGGGGCAGGGGGCCCTCTGACGCGTCGACGAGCAGCACGACACCGTCGACCATGGAGAGGCCGCGCTCGACCTCACCGCCGAAGTCGGCGTGGCCGGGGGTGTCGATCACGTTGATGGTGATGGGACCACCCGCGCCGTACTCAGCGGCGTGCTTGCCGTTGTAGAGCACCGACGTGTTCTTCGCGAGGATGGTGATGCCCTTCTCGCGCTCGAGGTCGTTCGAGTCCATCATCCGGTCTTCGCCCTCGAAGTGGGCGTCGAACGAGTTGGTCTGCGTGAGCATCGCGTCGACGAGGGTGGTCTTGCCGTGGTCGACGTGTGCCACGATGGCGACGTTGCGCAGGTCGGACCGAGTGGCGAGCGCCATACAGGACATCCTTTTGTGTTCGGAAGATGATCGGGCGAGCGCCCGGTTTCGGGACCGGCCCGAAGGTGTTCGGGACCAGCCCGAGGAGTGCGGGACGTGCCCGACGGAGTTCGGGACCATGCCCGACTCGCCAGTCTACCGGTAGTTGCGCAACCAGGAGGAGTACACCGCATGAGCCGACGGCGAACGTGGACCGAGATCACCGTCGTGCTGATGCTCTCGCTCGGTGCCAGCGCGCTGTACTCGATCCTGCAGATCGTCGACGACCTGTCGCAGACGACACCCCTGGGCGACCAGTCCACGGCGCTCAACAGCTCGACGACGACGGTGCAGTACGTCGACCTGGCGCGACAGCTGCTCGGCATCGCGGTCGACCTCGCCCCCGTCGCGCTCGTGTGCATGCTGCTCTGGAGCTCCTCCCGCCCGCACCTCGGCCGGCTCGGCATCGACCGGTTCCGGGCTCGGCCGGACCTCGGCGGCGCGGCGCTCATCGCCCTGGGCATCGGCGTCCCCGGGCTGGCGCTCTACTTCACCGGACGTGCGCTCGGCATCACCGTCGCGGTGGACCCGGCTGCACTCGACTCGTACTGGTGGACGATCCCGGTGCTGCTGCTCTCCGCCGTCCGGTCCGGGCTGCAGGAGGAGGTCATCGTCGTCGGCTACCTGTACGCCCGCCTCGGCGACCTGGGGTGGGGCCGCTGGCAGGTGGTCCTGTCCACCGCCGTCCTGCGTGGGAGTTACCACCTGTACCAGGGGTTCGGCGCGTTCATCGGGAACGCCGTGATGGGCGTCGTCTTCGGATGGATCTACACGAAGTGGGGGCGGCTGCTCCCCCTCGTCATCACCCACGTACTGCTCGACGCGACGGTCTTCGTCGGCTACCCGTTCGTCGCGCGGGCGTTCCCCGGACTGTTCTCCTAGCCCGTCCTGGCGGTGCGGTGGCCCCACGTCCACCCCGCCCGTCCGGCCGGGAGGCCCGGTGCGGGTCCGGCGCTGAGCTTCCGGTCCGGCAGCGGGCCTCCGGTCCGGCGTGCTCTCGGTTCTCCACACCGGGACGGTCGCCTCGCTCGTGAAATGCTACGTTCTACACGTCAGCAAGAGCGATGTGGGGGACGATGGGGATCGAGTTCGACGACGCCGCGGCCGTGCGGCTGCTCTCGTGCGCGACCGAGGTCGCGCTGTCACTCCGAGCGAGTGGCGCCGCTCGACGCGCTGCCGCCGAGCACGCCCTGCAGGACTTCCACGGCGCCTACGCACGACTGTTCGAGCAGGCGCGCACGATCGAGTCGGAGGACCGCGTCCGCCTGGTCCGGGCGCTCGACGACCTGGCCGGGCAGCTCCACGTCCTCCGGCGTCAGGCGCACGACGAGCAGCGTCGGCAGCACGACCTGGCGGCATGGTGCGAGCGTGAACGGCAGCGCGACCAGGTGCTCGTCGGCATCGGGGCACCGGTGCGATCCGCGCTGGACTGGAGCGACGCGGTGATCGACCCGAAACCGTCCGAGATGCCGGTCCGCCCGACGCCGCTCACGGCGTGGTTCCGCGCGCGCGCCCGGGTCCGGACGAGCAGCGGCGGGTCCGGCGGCCGCAGTGGCGCGGACCCGGAACGCCTGCGCCGGTCCGCTGCACGCGCCCGCGCACAGGACGCGGCCACCGCCCAGGAACTCACCCGGGTACGGAACGCCTGGGTGACCTTCACCCGGACGTGCGCATGGGTGCCGGTGGACGACGCGACCCTCGTGCCGGGGTTCGAGGACCACCTCGCCGAGAACGCTGCGGACGCTGCGTGGCTCGACCGGATCGCGGACGCCTTCGCCGCTGCCGGAGGCGGGTCCCTGTCCGACGGCGTGCTCGACGTGGCCGGGGCGTCCCGACTGCCCGGGGAGCTCCAGCGCGTCCTCGACCCGTCGTCGACCACCGTCGAGGTCGCGGCGGCCTGGCACGCGCTCGGCCTGTCCGACCAGGACGTCGATGCGCTGCCGCTGACGACGAAGCTGCAGCTCGCCGGGATCGACGGGCTCCCGGCAGCGGTGCGGGACATCGCCTCGCGCGCGGTGCTCCGTGCAGCGGTCGCGGACCCGGGGCGGGTGTACCGGATGCTCGGGCTGCCGTACACGTACGGCGCGGTCGACCTCGAGGAGTTCACGCGGCAGGTCGTGGCGTTGCGGGACGGGCTCGAGCGCGCTGACCAGTCGGCTGCCAGGCTCGCCCCACCGTCGGCGAAGGTCGCTCAGCTGGTCGGGTTCGGAGCCTCGAACGGCGCCCTGGTGGCCGCGATCTCGCTCGGGGACCTCGACACGGCGTCGAACGTGACGGTGAACGTGCCGGGCGCGACGACGACGGTCGGGAGTGCGTCGGAGAAGGTACGCGCTGCACACGGGCTCCTCTCGACGGCAGCGCGTCTGGACCAGAAGTCGTCGTTCGCTGTCGTCTCCTGGTTCGGCTACCGCGCACCGTCCTTCCCCGAGGTGCCGGGCCGAGGCCGGGCCACCACTGGTGGAGCGAACCTGGCTTCGTTCCTCGACGGCGTCGTCGACGCTCGCGCAGATCGCCCTCCGCGGTCGACGACCGTCCTCGGTCATTCCTACGGATCGACGACCGGTGCGGAAGCACTCGCGCAGGCACGGCACAGGATCGACTCCTTCGTCACGTACGGCTCGGTCGGCTTCACCGAGACCACGAAGCCGGACCACCTCAACGCCCACCGCGTGTTCGCGACCGAGGGTCGGGACGACCACGTCGCGGCCCTCGGTCGGTCGAACCGTACAGACCCACGGGAGTTCCCTGGGGTCGAGGTCTTCTCCTCGGAAGTCGGCCCCGGCACGAAGGCCGTCACGGGCCACGAGATGTGTCCACGGCACGGAGTCGGGTACCTCTCGTCCGGGTCGACGGCGCAACGGCACATCGCCGAGATCATCGCGGACGGAGAGCCAGCATGAAGGCCATGAAGACGGAACTGCGCGCGATCGTCGTCGCTGCCCTGACACTCGGGCTGACGGTCAGCTGCGCAGCAGGAGGAACCCCCATGCCGAAGGACGCGGCTGGACTGACACGTGCTGACGTCGCCGAGCTCAGCTTGCACCAGGAGTTCGACCGGTACCGGGAGCACTACGAGGAGATGCAGGGGGTGCTGGCCGCGGCACAGCGTGCGGTCCACCAGGGCGAGTGGGACTGGAACGGTGGTGACGACAACCCGGGGATCGGTGGAGACGGTCGCACTCCCCTTCCCGGTGCAGACGTCGACAACAGCTACTTCCTCGAGTCAAGCCGAGCGTGGACTCCGGAAGGAGCCACGGGATCCAGAACAGACCTCGACCCGATGATCGACTACTTCGCACAACGGGGCTGGGACACCCACGTCGAGCGGGTCGCGGACACCTACTACCTCGACGGCACCGCCCACGACGGCTGGCACGTCGAGTACTTCATCCAACCGAGCGGCCGCTACTCCCTCACCGTTTCGAGCGACCTCTTCTGGACCAACAACGCCGACGCACTCTCCCGGGCGGTGTTCGGACGAGCACCGCTGCGATGGCCGGATCGCTCTTCTCCCGGCGAGTACCCGAAGCCGCCCGAGTGGGACACGCCGATCATCAATCGCCCCACGATCTGATGCAGTCACGAAGACGGACGCTCACCCTCGTCACCCTCGTCGTGGTCGTACTCCTGGCCGGCTGCGCAGCGGGAGCAGCGCACACGACGGAGGACGCAGCCGGACTCACGCAGGACGACGTCGCGGAACTCACGCTGCACGAGGAATTCGACCGGTACCGGGATCGCTACCGACACATGCAGCACCTCCTCGCGGAGACGCAGAACCAGGTACACCACGGAGAACGGGAGTGGGACAGGGGCGACGACCTTCCATTGGATGGATCGAACGGTGTCGCACCGCTCCTCGGCGCGACCTTCGTCAACAGCTACTACCTCCACGCACCACGTACGTGGGCACCGCCCCACGCATCGGGCGCGAAGCGTGACCTCGATCCGATGCTCGAGTCCTTCAGGACGAAGGGATGGACGTTCCGAGTGCGAGCGATCTCGGGCAGTCACGAGGTCTGGGCGTGGACCGGGGACGGGTGGCGGATCCAGTACTCCCTCGACGTCGACGGCCGGTACTCCCTCGACGTCTACAGCGAACCGTTCTGGACCAACGACTCCGATGCGCTGTCCGCAGCCGTCTACGGTCGAGCAACGCTGGACTGGCCGACCGAGTCCCGACCGGGTGAGTACCCGACGCCGCCGACGTGGGACGATCCGGTCGTCAACCACCCGAAGATCTGAGCAGGCGGTCGGTGCACGGAGACGGACGGGAGGCGGCGTGCAGTCCGTGCGCACCGCCTCCCGTCCGGCATCCGGTTACGCCGCGATCGAGGGCACCTTCTCCGGGTAGTGGCACGCCGCCCGGTGGTCGACGTCCTCGCCGCGACGCGGCGCCTTCTCCGGCTCCTCCTGCTCGCACCGGCGCCGCTCGTCCTCCGGAAGGAGCGCGTAGAGCGGGCAGCGCGACCGGAACCGGCACCCGGTCGGGCGCTCGGTCGGGCTGGGCGGGTCCCCCGGCAGCAGGATCGTCTTCCGTGCGCGCTCGACGACCGGGTCCGGTACCGGCACCGCCGACATGAGTGCCGCGGTGTACGGGTGCATCGGGCGCTCGAAGACGTCGTCGACGGCGCCTTCCTCGACGGTGCGACCGAGGTACATCACGCTGACGCGGTCGGCGACGTGTCGGATGACCGACAGGTCGTGCGACACGAACAGGTAGGACAGTCCGAGCCGTGCCTTGAGCTCGGCGAGCAGGTTGAGCACGCCGGCCTGGATGGAGACGTCGAGCGCGGAGACCGGCTCGTCCAGCACCACGAGGTCCGGCTCGACGGCGAGGGCGCGTGCGATCGAGATGCGCTGTCGCTGGCCGCCGGAGAACTCGTGCGGGTACCGGTCGGCCTCGGCTGCCCGCAGACCGACGAGCTCGAGCAGCTCCGGCACGCGCTCGCTGATGCGCGACGCCGGTGCACCGACCGCGCGGAGCGGTTCGGCGACGACGTCGTACACCGACATGCGCGGGTCCAGGCTGGCGGAGGGGTCCTGGAACACCATCGAGATGCGCTGCCGCAGGGCACGGGTGCCGGCAGCACCCCGGGCGGTCGCTTCGGCGAGTGACTCCCCGAACAGCTCGACCGTGCCGGCCTCGGGCCGGTCGAGGTCCATGAGCTGGTGCAGGGTCGTCGACTTGCCGGAGCCGGACTCCCCGACGAGGCCGAGGGTCTCACCGCGGCGGATGTCGAGGTCGACCCCGTCGACGGCGTAGACGTCACCGACCTTGCGGCGGAAGACGGACCCCTTGACGAGCGGGAACGTCTTCGTCAGGCCCTCGACGTGCACGACGGGCTCGCGGGCGGTCCGCGCCGCCTCGAACGCGACGGCATCGGCGTCCTGCGGGATGACGGGGAGCGAGAAGATCCGGCCGGCATCGGCGTGCTCGGCGGCGACCTCCGCCGTGCGGTGGCAGGCGGCGGTGTGTCCGGCCGACGCCGTCCGGGCGGCCGCGGCGATCGTGTCCGCGCCGTCACCGACGCCGACGGGCGGCGCGAGCACCGGCTCGGTGGACCGGCAGACCTCGCTGACCAACGGGCACCGATCCGCGAAGGGGCAGGCGTCCGGCAGGCCGATGAGCGACGGCGGTGCGCCTGGGATCGGCACGAGCGGTGACCGGTCGGTGGCGTCGAGCCTCGGCAGCGCGCCGATGAGCCCGATCGTGTACGGCATCCGCGGGCGGGCGAAGAGCTCCTCGGCCGTGGCCGTCTCGACGATCCGACCGGCGTACATGACCGCGATCCGGTCGGCGATCCCCGCGATGACGCCGAGGTCGTGGCTGACGAACACCAGCGCGGCACCGGTCTCGCGTTGCGCGGTCCGGAGCACCTCGATGATCTGTGCCTGGATCGTCACGTCCAGCGCGGTGGTCGGCTCGTCCGCCAGGATCACGTCCGGGTCGTTCGCCATGGCCATCGCGATCATGGCACGCTGGCGCATGCCGCCGGAGAACTCGTGCGGGAAGGCGTCCACGCGGCGGCTCGGCTCCGGGATGCCGACGAGTTCGAGGAGTTCGATGGCCCGTGCTCGCGCCTCCGCCTTCGAGGCTCCGCGGTGCAGTCGGACCGTCTCGGCGATCTGGTCGCCGATCGTGTACACCGGCGTGAACGCGGACAGCGGGTCCTGGAAGACCATCGCGACCTTGTCCCCGCGGAGCCGGCTCAGCTGCTTGTCCGACCGGCCGAGCAGCTCCTCACCGTCGAGCTCGACCGACCCGCTGACCTTCGTGGTGTCGGGCAGGAGTCCGAGGACCGCCATGCTCGTCACCGACTTGCCCGACCCGGACTCGCCGACGATGCCGAGCACCTCGCCCCGGCGGAGTTCGAGGTCCACGCCCCGGACCGCGTGCACGGTCCCCCGCGGGGTCGGGAACCGGACGTGGAGGTCCCGGACCCGCACGATCGGCTCCGTGGTGATCGCGCCCGTGGTCGAGCCGTTCGTGATGGTGCTCATGCTGCTTCCCCGGTCGTCCGCGACGCTCATGCGCCCGATCCGGCCTGTGTGTTCAGTGCGGCCACGTCGACGGCCGCCTGGTTCTGGTCCCGACGGCGGTTGCGCTTCTGCCGCTTGCCGGTCGTCGAGGTCGGGTCCAGCGCGTCGCGGAGCCCGTCCCCGATGAGGTTCGCCGCGATCGCGAAGACCACGAGCGCCCCGGCGGCGAAGTAGAACAGCCACGGACTCGTCAGGGCGTTGTCCTGGTTCTGGGCGATGAGCGTCCCGAGCGAGACGTCCGGTGCCTGGACACCGAAGCCGAAGTAGCTCAGCGTCGTCTCGCCGAGCACCGCGGTCGCGACCTGGATGGTGCCGTCGATGATGAGGAACGACGCCACGTTCGGCAGGATGTGGCGGAAGATGATCCGGAACGGCCCGATGCCCATGTACCGGGCGGCCCGCACGAACTCGCGTTCCTTCACCGACAGCGTCATGGCCCGCACGACCCGTGCCGTGATCATCCAGCCGAAGACGGTGATGAGGACCACGAGGACGATCCATCCGGCGTTCTGGATGCGCGGGCTGATGATGGCGATGATGAGGAACGACGGCAGCACGAGCAGCATGTCGACGAAGAACATCACGATGCGGTCGACCCAGCCGCCGAAGTAGCCCGCCGCTGCCCCGGTGATCGCCGCGATCGCGGTCGAGAACACCGCGACGAGCAGCCCGATGAGCAGGCTCTTCTGCATGCCCCGCGCGGTCTGGGCGAAGACGTCCTGCCCGATGCCGTTCGTCCCGAACCAGTGCGCGCCGCTCGGGGGCCGGGTGAACGACGTGTAGTCGATCTCGGAGTACTGCCACGGGCTGACGAGCGGCCCGATGAAGGCGAAGGCGAACAGCAGCAGGACGACGACGACGCCGATCCCGGCACCGCGGTTCATGAAGAGCCGGCGCACCGTCTGGAGGAGCCGGTTGCCCTGCCCCGTCGGTCGGGTCGGCACGTCGCTGCGCGCGACGAGCGTCGGGTCGACGGGTTCGATCCGGGTGTCGGTCATGTCATGCCCTCCTGACGCGCGGGTCGAGCGCTGCGGTCGCGAGGTCTGCGAGGAACCCGGCGACGAGCACCACCACGGCCGCGAACAGCGTGTACGCCGTGACCACGTTGACGTCGTTGTTGTTCACCGCGTCGATGAACCACGACCCGAGCCCGTTCCAGGCGAAGATCTTCTCGGTGAGGGTCGCACCGGTCAGGATGCCGAGGAACCCGTAGGCGAAGAGCGTGGTCATCGGGATGAGCGCGGTGCGGAGGCCGTGCTTGAACGTCGCCCGTCCGCGCGTGAGTCCCTTCGCCCTGGCGGTCCGGAGGAAGTCGGAGCCGAGCACGTCGAGCATCGTCGCCCGCTGGTACCGGCTGTAGATCGCGATGAGGCCGACGGCGATCGAGATCGTCGGCAGGAGCAGGTGCACCCCGCGGTCGACGAGCAGTGTCCACGGTGTCCCGTCGAGCCCCGGGGTCGCCTCCCCGGTGAAGTTGACGAGCTGCCGGCCGGCGTCCTGGTTGAGCTTCGTCGCACCGATCTTGAGGAACACCGCGGTGAGGAAGACGGGCGTGGAGAACAGCACGATCGAGATCGCCGCGCTCACGCGGTCCGAGATCCGGTACTGGCGGATCGCGTTCCACACGCCGACGAGCACTCCGAGCACGATGCCCGCGACCGACCCGACGAGCAACAGCCGGAGACTCACCCCGAGCCGCGGGAAGAACTGCTCGTTCACCGAACGGTCCTGGATCGTCTGCCCGAGGTCGCCATGCACGACGTCACCGAGCCAGTGCGTGTACCGCACCGCGACCGGCGTCTTGTCGTTGACGCCGATGTCGTCGAGCTTCGCGTCGATGACCTGGGCCGAGGGTGCGGGGTTGCGCTCCGCGTAGACGGATCGAGGGCTGAACGTCGCCGAGGCCAGGAAGTACGTCAGCGAGGTCGCGAGGAACACGAGCACGACGTAGTACACGAGTCGACGCGCCAGGAAGCGGATCATGGAGGCCACCATAGGGCCTGGTTTGTTTCCGGTACATGTCGCCGGACGACCCGCTTCGTAACGAACGGACGTCGTGTGCAGAAAAAGCGCTCTACCCCCGTCGGAGGGCCCTAGGCTCGACGACAACTTCCAGAGGGGAACCACATGAAGCACAGGAAAGTCCTCGCGGTGACGGCGGCCCTCGCCGGCATCGCCCTCGCCGTGACCGGCTGCGCAGGCGGCTCCGGCGACTCCGGCGGAACCAGCGGGAACGACTCGGGCAAGAAGACGCTGCCGACCTCGGCTCAGATCAACGCCACGCCGGTGTCCGACCTGCAGGACGGCGGCACGCTCCGTCTGCCGATCTCGCAGTGGGTCTCGCAGTGGAACTACAACCAGGTCGACGGCCCACTCGTCGACGCGTCGACGATCGAACAGGCGACGATGCCGTTCATCTACACGATCGACGCGAAGGGCGCTCCGACGCTCAACAGGGACTACGTGACCAAGGCCGAGGTCACGAGCGACGACCCGCTCACGATCGAGTACACGATCAACGACCAGGCGCAGTGGAACGACGGCACGCCGATCACCTGGCGTGACTTCGAGAACGAGTGGAAGACCACGAACGGCGAGGACGAGGCGTACCTGATCGCCGGCGCGACCGGCTACGAGGACATCGAGTCCGTCACGAAGGGCGCGACCGACCGTGACGTCGTCGTGCGGTTCGCGACGCCGTTCTCGGACTGGAAGTCGCTGTTCAGCCCGCTCTACCCCGCGAGCCAGACGAGTACGCCCGAGCAGTTCAACAACGGCTACAAGGGCAAGGTCCCGGTCTCCTCGGGTCCCTACGAGATCACGGACCTCGACGAGACGGCCGGCACCGTCACGATGAAGCCGGACGACAACTGGTGGGGCGACGAGCCGAAGCTCGACCAGGTCATCTTCCGCTCGCTGGACGGCAACGCCGACGTGGACGCGTACCTCAACAAGGAGATCGACTCCGTCCTGACCACGACGTCGGAGCGGTTCGACCGGGTGAAGGACGCGAAGAACACGAAGATCCTCGCGTCGACCTCGGCCCAGTACACGCACGTGGACTTCTCGTCCAGCGGCCTGCTCAAGGACAAGCAGCTCCGGCTGGCGATCCAGCACGCGGTGAACCGCGACGCGCTCGCGCAGGTCATCGGCGGCACCCTTCCCTACAAGCTCGGCACGCTCGACAACCACCTGTTCCTGTCCACGGACAAGGGCTACACGTCGAACACCAAGCCGAACGCCACGTTCGACGTCGAGAAGGCGAAGCAACTGCTCGACGACGACGGTTGGAAGACCGACGGTGAGTACCGGTCGAAGGGTGGGAAGAAGCTGTCCATCGCGATCACCATCCCGTCCGGCGCTCCGACGTCCCAGCAGCTGGCGCAGGTCATGCAGCAGCAGCTGAAGGAGGTCGGCGTCGAGCTGAAGCTGAAGTCCGTCGCCACCGACGACTTCTTCGAGCAGTACGTCACACCGGGCAACTACGACATGACGATCTTCGTCTGGGGTGGGACCGGCTTCCACTCGAGCAGCGCGACGATCTACACCTCGGGCGACACCGGTCAGAACTACGGCCGCGTCAGCTCGAACGCGATCGACAAGCTGACCGAGAAGGCCCTGTCCGAGCCGGACACCGACAAGGCGAACGCCATCTGGAACCAGATCGACGAGCAGGTGTGGGCGATCGGGCACTCGATGCCGATCACCGCGAAGCCTGCGCTGGTCGCGCAGAACCCGAAGCTCGCCAACTACGGCGCCTTCGCGGGCGCGCAGAACATCGACTGGACCAAGGTCGGGTTCACCGGCTAGCGGACGCCGCTGATCGAACCACGAGGGGCCGGACGCATCGCGTCCGGCCCCTCGTCGGATCCGGTGTGCGCTCTCGCAGCCGATTCGCGGTGCCGTCCCCGGGTCAGTGCACCGACCGACCGTACTGTTGGGCCATGGCCATCCCCGAGACCGGGTCCGCGGCGCCGGGCTTCACCCTCCCCGGCATGCTCGTCCGCCAGGGCGTCCGCACCGACGCCGAGTACTCGCTCGCGTCCGAGATCGGTCGCCCCGTCGTGCTCGCCTTCTACCCCGGCGACGCGACCCCGGTCTGCACGGCGCAGCTCTGCTCCTACCAGGAGGAACTCGACGACTTCCGCGACCTCGGCGCGGTCGTGTGGGGCATCAGTCCGCAGGGACTCGACTCGCACGAGGGCTTCGCCCGCGGGTCGTCGCTCACCTTCCCCCTGCTCTCGGACGTCGGTGGGGACGTCATCCGTGCCTACGGCGTCCACGTCCCGGGCCTCGGACTCCGTCGTTCCGTGTTCGTCATCGGTCCCGACGGTGTGGTCCGCTGGCGACACGTCGGGCTCGTGGGACTGCGGTTCCCGCGCGCCGAGGTCATCCGCGAGCAGATCGAGCTGCTCGTCGCCTGATCCGTCGACAGTCCGACCCGTTGACAGCCGGACCCGTCGGGGTGACCATGGTCTGCACGAAGACCTCCGGGTTCGCCTCCTCGGGACATCGGGTCTCCCGCCGGTACGCGCACGGCCTGTCTGGTCCGCTCGGTTGGTGGTCCCGAGGAGGCGCTCTCGTCGCTCTCGCGCAGGTCGTCTCATAGGCTTGCCCCATGCCCGCCCGGATCGTCGCGACGAACATGCGCCGCTTCGCCGTCGCCCTCTGGGTCGTCGCCGCAGCCCTCGTCGTCATCGGCCTCGTCACCAACGGGCCGAGTGCCGCGCTGCTCGTCCCCGTCCCGTCACTGTTCACCGCATGGTTCGCCTGGGTCGTGCTGTGGCGACCGCGGATCGAACTCACGGCGGACGCCCTGGTCGTCGTGGACGTCCGTCGCACCACCCGGTTCGCCTGGCGGCGCGTGCGGGCGGTGCGGACGAAGTACGGGCTCGAGGTCGTCACCGACCAGGGTGAGCACCGTGTCTGGATCGCGCCCCGGCCGAACGCCCGGCTCACGCTCGTCCGACCGGGAGGCTCGGTGCCGGTGGACGTCGACGCAGCGGCCGACGAGATCCGTGCCGTCGTCCCGCCGCCGCTCGTGTACGACGGTGATCCCCCCGCCACGGTGACGGCCGCGCCGATCGTGCACGAGGCGCACGGCTGGGCGATCGTGGCCCTGGTGGTGCTCGGCATCGCCGGGAGCCTGGCCGGCGCTCGTCTCTGAGCCGGCGGTCCCGACACGTCTCAGTCGTTGGCGAGGCCCACGAGGACGCCGCCCGTGATCCGCACGCTGAGGTTGTACAGGACGCTGACCACGGCGCCCAGCACGGTCCCGACGACGACGTCGAGGACGCCGACCACGATCGAGAACCCGACGACCTGGCCCAGCGAGAACTGGTCCATGACCGAGTAGCTGCTCTGCCCGGTGACGTCCTGCAACAGCCCGTCGGCCTCGTCGAACACCCCGGTCTGGTCGAGGATGCCCCACACGAGCGCCGTGGCGACGACGAGCACGATCGACACGGCCAGGGCGATGAGGAACGACAGCTTCACCATCGACCAGAAGTCGACGTACACCAGGCGGAGTCGGACCTGACGCGTCCCACTGGGACGTCTCGTCTTCTGCTGGAGCTTCTCGGCGACACTACTCATCGTGTGACTCGTCATCTCCGACCCGGGTGAGGTCGGCGTCGGTGGGCAGGTCGGTGGGAGCGCCGAACACGACGGGCCCACCGTCCGTCGCGCCGGTGCGCGGCTTCCAGGCTAGGAGCGACGGGTCCTCGTCACATCAGTCGGACGGCGGAACCCGTCCGACGACCGGACGATGTGTGGCGGCGGCAGGACAAGCCTCCCGTCCGCTCCGCAGACGACGGAACGCGCCTCCCCGGTACCGGGGAGGCGCGTTCCGTGGTGGCGGCGGAGCGGTCCGGGTCAGCGGCCGAACTCGAAGCCCGCGCCGGGGATGGCGGCCAGCAGGTCCTTCGTGTACTGCTCACGCGGGTTGGCGAAGACCTCGTCGGTCGTCGCCTTCTCGACGATCTGGCCCTTGCGCATGACGCAGACGTTGTCCGCGACGAGGCGGACCACCGCGAGGTCGTGCGTGATGAACAGGTAGGTCAAGCCGAGCTCGGACTGCAGCTCGGTCAGCAGGTCGAGGATCTGCCCCTGCACGAGCACGTCGAGAGCCGAGACCGCCTCGTCGAGCACGATGACCTCGGGCTTGAGCGCGAGCGCACGCGCGACGGCGATGCGCTGGCGCTGTCCACCGGACAGCTCGCTCGGGTAGCGGTTCACCATCGACTTCGGCAGCGCGACCTGGTCGAGCAGCTCGAGCACCCGCGCACGACGGGAGGCCTTGTCGCCGACCTTGTGCGTGGTGAGCGGCTCCGCGATCGTGTTCCCGACGTTGTACATCGGGTCCAGCGAGCCGTACGGGTCCTGGAACACCGGCTGGACGCGACGACGGAAGTCGAACAGGTCCTTGCCCTTGAGGGCGCCGATGTCGATGCCGTCGAACTGCACCGAGCCCGACGTGATCGACTCCAGCTGCAGCACGAGCTTCGCCACCGTCGACTTGCCGGAGCCGGACTCGCCGACGAGCGCCGTGGTGGTGCCCTTCGGGATCGAGAACGAGACACCGTCGACGGCCTTCAGCTCACGCGTGGCGACGCCCTGCCCGCGCAGCTTGTAGACCTTCTGCAGGTCCTTGACGACGATGAGGTCCTCGGTCGGCTTGCTCTCACGCTCGTGGGCACGGGCGAGGAGTTCGTCGTCCTCGCTGCCGGTACCGGAAGCGATGTCGATCGACTGGTGCTGGACCTTCGACTGGATGCGGCGGCTCGCGAGCGACGGCGCAGCAGCGACGAGACGCTGTGTGTACGGGTGCTGCGGGTTCGCCAGGATCTCCTTCGACGGACCGGCCTCGACGACCTGCCCCTTGTACATCACCACGAGCTTCTCGGCGCGCTCGGCGGCGAGACCGAGGTCGTGGGTGATGAACAGCACCGAGGTGCCGAAGTCGCGCGTCAGGCTCTCGAGGTGGTCGAGGATGACCCGCTGCACGGTGACGTCGAGCGCGGAGGTCGGCTCGTCGGCGATGAGCAGCTTCGGACGGCTCGACAGACCGATTCCGATGAGCACACGCTGGCGCATGCCGCCGGAGAACTCGTGCGGGTACTGCTTGAGGCGGCTCTCGGCGTCACCGAGCCCGGCCTCCTGCAGGACCTCTATCGCCCGGGCGCGGATGGCGGACTTGCCGGTCGCCATGCCGTTCGCCTTGATGGCCTCCTCGACCTGGAACCCGATCTTCCAGAGCGGGTTGAGGTTCGACATCGGGTCCTGCGGGACGTACCCGATCTCGGTGCCGCGGATCTCGGCGAGCTGCTTCTCGCTGAGGCCGACGAGCTCGCGCCCGTTCAGCTTGATCGAGCCGCCGGTGATCGTGCCGGTGCCCGGGAGCAACTTGATGATCGCCTGGGCGCTGGTGGACTTGCCCGAGCCGGACTCGCCCACGATCGCGAGGCGCTCGCCCTGCTCGAGGGTCATGTTCACGCCACGGACTGCCTGGACGAGGCCGCTCTGCGTCTGGAACCCCACGTGCAGGTCGGTGATCTCGAGCAGCGGCGCGCCGG
The DNA here is from genome assembly GCF_003234525.1 of Curtobacterium sp. MCBD17_021. NCBI lineage: Bacteria > Bacillati > Actinomycetota > Actinomycetes > Micrococcales > Microbacteriaceae > Curtobacterium > Curtobacterium sp. MCBD17_021. The sequence goes on from NZ_QKTS01000005.1 coordinate 175,826, forward strand.
GGGTGCCGGACGTGCGGGCGTTCGGCTGGGTGAGTGTCTCGCTCATCGGCGGGCCCTCGCCTTCGGGTCGAGCGCGTCGCGGACCACGTCACCGAGGAGGAGGAACGCGAGCACGGTGATGGACAGGGCGGCGGACGGCCAGAAGATCGTCGACGGGTTCGTGCGGATCGACGTGCGCGCCGTGCCGATGTCGAGGCCCCAGCTGAGCGCCGACGGCGGCAGACCGATACCGAGGAACGACAGCGTCGCCTCGGCCACGATGAACGTGCCGAGCGAGACGGTGGCGACGACGATGACCGGTGCGAGCGAGTTCGGGATGACGTGCTTGACCAGGGTCTGGAAGCGCCCGACGCCGAGGGCCGCGGAGGCGGTCACGTAGTCGGCCTGCCTGGCGCTGAGCACGGCGCCACGCATGATGCGGGCGATCTGCGGCCAGGCGAACACCGCGAGCACGAGGGACACGGTCACCGCGTTGCGCTGCGGGATCACGGACATGATGACGATCGCGCCGAGGACGGTCGGGATCGAGAAGAAGATGTCCGCGATGCGGGACACGACCGCGTCGAGCCATCCGCCGTAGAACCCGGCGATGGAACCGACGACGATGCCGACGATCGTCACGAGGACGGTCGCGAGCAGGCCGACGATCAGGGAGTTCTGCGCACCCCAGATGACGCGGGCGTACACGTCGGATCCCTGGCGGGTGTACCCGAGCGGGTGACCGGCGCGAGGGCCCTCGTCGCTGTAGTCGAGGTTCGCGGCACGCGGGTCGATGTGCGTGAACAGCCCCGGCACGACGGCGACGACGACGATGAGCAGGATGAGGACGGCGGAGATCCAGAACGTCGGGCGACGACGCATCGACTCCCAGGCGTCGGTCCAGAGGGAACGGGTCTTCTCGTCCTCGTTGACCTGGTCGACCGCCTGCAGCGGGGTCTCCTCGATCGGTGCGACGTAGTGCGTCGCCGAACGGGGTTCGGTGTTACTTGGCATAGCGGATCCTCGGGTCCAGGACGGCGTAGAGCAGGTCGACCAGGAGGTTGGCGAGCATGAAGATGATGACCATCACGGCGACGAACGACACGACCGTCGGGCCTTCGCCGAGGGTGACGGCCTTGTAGACCGTCCCACCGACGCCGTTGATGTTGAAGATGCCCTCGGTCACGATCGCGCCGACCATCAGGCTGCCGATGTCGACACCGAGGTACGTGACGACCGGGATGAGCGAGTTCCGGAAGATGTGGACGCTGACCACACGGCGACGGGACAGGCCCTTCGCGGTCGCGGTCCGGACGAAGTCGGCGCTGGTGTTCTCGCTGACGCTCGCACGCGTCAGACGCACGATGTACGCGAACGACACGGTCGCGAGCACGATCGCCGGCAGCACGAGCTCGGACCACGGCGCCTGGCCGGACACCGTCACCCGGAAGAGCCCGAGGTTGATGCCGAAGACGTACTGCAGCACGAAGCCGACGACGAAGGTCGGGACCGAGATGAGCAGGAGCGACACGACGAGCGCGGTGGCGTCGAACCACTTGCCCTTGCGGAGACCCGCGATGACGCCGACGACGATGCCGGCGACTGCCTCGAAGACGAGGGCGAGGAGCGCGAGTCGAGCCGTGATCGGGAACGCGGTGGCGAGCTGCTGGCTGACCGGGAGGCCCGAGTACGTCAGCCCGAGGTCACCGCGGAAGAGACCGCCGACCCACAGGAGGTACTGGACGAGGAACGGCTTGTCCAGGTTGTACTGCGCCCGGAGCTGCTCGATCACCTGCGGCGACGGCTGTCGGTCGCCGAACAGCGCGGCGATCGGGTCGCCGGGCAGCGAGAAGACCATGAAGTAGATGAGGAACGTGGCCCCGAAGAACACGGGGATGAGTTGCAGGAGGCGCTTGCCGAGGTACCAGAGCATCAGATCCCTGCCTGGTTCGCTGCGCGCATGTCGTTCAGGTTCATGTCGTGTGGGGTGGACGGTCCGAGGGTCGGCACGGGTGTCCGGTGCGGGCGGCGGCGCCCGCGTTCGTGGGGGAAGGTGTAGCTGCCGTGGTACGGGGGTTCGGGGACCGTGTGGTCCCCGAACCCCCGTCCGGTTGGCCGCGGAGCAGGATACCTGCTCGCGATGGGTCCTCTGAGAGGACCGGTGTTACTTGGTGACCTCGATGTCGTAGTACAGCGGCACCGAGTCCCAGCCGAACTTGACGTTCTTGACGTTGTCAGCAGCCCACACGCCGGTCACGTTGGAGTACCAGAGCGGGATCTCGGGGAGGTCCCGGAACAGCAGCTCCTGCGCCTGGTCGAAGTACTTGTTGCCCTCTTCGACGGTCGAGGCCGAGCGGCCCTTGTCGAGCAGCTCGTTGAACTCGGCCGAGTCGTAGCGCGAGTAGTTGTTCGACGAGCCCTCACCCATGGTCGGGCCGAGGAAGTTGTACAGCGACGGGTAGTCGGCCTGCCAACCGGTGCGGCTTCCGCCCGTGAGCTTGTCGTCCGTCTGGAGCGCGAGCGCCTCGGCGAAGGTCGGGAGCGCGTTGCCCTCGGCCTTGATGCCCAGCGTGTTCGAGATCGAGTTGGTGACCGCGGTCACCCACGCCTCGTGCCCGCCGTCGGCGTTGTACGAGATGGTGAGGGTGTCGTCGTACTTCGAGATCTCGTCGGCCTGGGCCCAGAGCTTCTTGGCCTCGGCCTTGTCGTACTTCAGGACGTCAGAGCCCTCGAGGTCGTCCGACCATCCGTCGATGACCGGCGAGGTGAAGTCCTTGGCCGGGGTGCGGGTGCCCTGGAAGATCTTGTCGGTGATCTGCTTGCGGTTGATCGACATCGAGATCGCCTCGCGGCGGAGCTTGCCCTCTTCACCCTTCCAGTGGTCGAGGTAGTAGGGCAGGTAGATCGCCTGGAAGATCGCGGCGGCCTGGTTGACGTTCGAGTCGGGGAAGTCCGACTTGTAGGTCGAGAACGCGGCGTCCGGCACGGCGTCGAGGACGTCGAGGTTGCCGCCCTGTGCGTCGGAGTACGCGGTGTCCTGCGAGCTGTAGAACGTGATCGTGAGACCACCGTTCTTCGGCTTGCGCTTGCCCTGGTAGTCCTCGTTCGCGACGAGCTTGATGTCCTGGTTGTGCGTCCAGGCGCCTTCGCCGTCGAGCTTGTACGGGCCGTTGCCGATCGGGTTCTCACCGAACGCCTTGGGGTCGTCGTAGAACGCCGAGGGGAGCGGCACGAAGGCGTTGTAGCCGAGCGACAGCGGGAAGTCCGACTGGGCCGACTTGAGCGTGACGGTGAACTCGTCGTCGTCGACGACCTTCAGGCCGGTGAGCTCGGAGTCCTTCTCGGCGTCGTAGCCCTCGATGTTCTCGAAGAAGTAGCTCGCGCCCTGCGCGTTCGACTTCTGCGCTGCCCAGTTCCACGCCTTCGTGAAGGACTCGGCGGTGATCTCCTCACCGTTGGTGAACTTCCACCCGGTGTTGATCGTGATGTCGAAGGTCTTGGAGTCGTCGGTCGAGACGTCCTTGGCCAGTTCCTTGACGGGCTTGCCGTCGGCGTCGTACGTGAACAGACCATCGAACAGCGACGTGATGATCTTGCCGCCACCGGTCTCGGTGGTGTTCGACGGGATGAGCGGGTTCTGCGGCTCGCTGCCGTTGGTGGTGACGATGCCGTTCGCGTTCGTGGAGCCCGAGCCGGAGCCCGAGTCACTTCCGCCACCGTTGCCGGAGCAGCCGGTCAGGGCGAGTGCTGTGGCCCCGAGCACGGCGAGGGCAGAGAGCCCAGCGCGCTTCTTGATCAAGAGTTCCTCCTGGTGCATGGGACGCGCCGGGCACAGAGGTCCCTCCCGCCGCGTTTGACTCCTGAACTGTAGGCAGTGCTGACAGGCCCGTCCAAACCCAGCGCGCATCGGTTACACGCCCGAAACCAAGTTGCACGATCGTTGCGGCAAAGTGCAACATCCGCGCGTCCCTCGTCATCCCGCGCTCGATCTGTTGCGTTTGCATCGAGGTCCGTGCATCGTCCAGGTGACGTTCCGATGAACCACAGGTGCCGTCGCGGTCGGCTCGTGTTCGGAGCGCTCCACCCGTCCTCACGGTACCGCACCCACGACGGACGGGAGGCCCGTGGCATGGTCGCCACGGGCCTCCCGTCCGTCGTCGCCGTCGTTGACGACTACGCGAACGCCTCGATCGGCGGGCAGGCGCAGACGAGGTTCCGGTCGCCGTACGCCTGGTCGATCCGGCGCACCGGCGGCCAGTACTTCCGCCCGGCCTGCCCGGCCGACGGGTACACCGCCTGCTCACGCGTGTAGGCGTGCTGCCACTCGCCCGTGATCACCGACGCGGCGGTGTGCGGCGCGTTGACGAGCGGGTTGTCCTCGGCCGGCCACTCACCGCGGGCGACCGCGTCGGCCTCCGCGCGGATGGCGAGCATCGCGTCGACGAACCGGTCGAGCTCGGCGAGGTCCTCGCTCTCGGTCGGTTCGACCATGAGCGTGCCCGCGACCGGGAACGACATCGTCGGAGCGTGGAACCCGTGGTCGATGAGCCGCTTGGCGACGTCGTCCACCGTGATGCCTGTCGCCTCTCGCAGGGGACGGAGGTCGAGGATGCACTCGTGCGCGACCAGGCCGGACTCCCCCGTGTAGAGGACCGGGAACGCCTCGCGCAGTCGTGCCGCCAGGTAGTTCGCGCCGAGCACGGCGACCTCGGTGGCGCGGGTGAGCCCCTCGACGCCCATCATCCGCACGTAGGTCCAGGTGATCGGCAGGATGCTCGGGCTGCCGTAGGGCGCGGCCGAGACCGGTCCGCCGGCGTGGGCGAGACGGTCGCCGTCGGCGTTCGCGTCCGCGCCGGTGCGACGGTCGGCGTCCTGTGCCATCGGGTGCCCGGGCAGGAACGGTGCCAGGTGCGCCTTGGCCGCGACCGGCCCGACGCCCGGGCCACCACCGCCGTGCGGGATGCAGAACGTCTTGTGCAGGTTGAGGTGCGAGACGTCCCCGCCGAAGTCCCCGAAGCGGGCGTGCCCGAGGAGCGCGTTGAGGTTCGCACCGTCGACGTACACCTGACCGCCGGCGTCGTGCACGGCGGCGCAGATCTCGGTGATGTCGTGCTCGTACACGCCGTGCGTCGACGGGTAGGTGATCATGAGCGCGGCGAGCTGCTCGGCGTGCTGGGCCGTCTTCGCGCGCAGGTCGTCGAGGTCGACGTTGCCGTCCTCGTCGCACGCCACGACGACGACCCGCATGCCCGCGAGGACCGCCGATGCAGCGTTCGTCCCGTGCGCGCTCGACGGGATGAGGCAGACCGTGCGTGCTTCGTCCCCGCGCGAGCGGTGGTACCCACGGATCGCCAGGAGTCCGGCGAGCTCGCCCTGGCTGCCGGCGTTCGGCTGGACCGAGACGGTGTCGTACCCGGTGACCTCGGCGAGCCAGGTCTCGAGGTCACCGATCATGTCGAGGTAGCCCTGCACGTCCTCACGCGGGGCGAACGGGTGCAGCCGGGCGAACTCCGGCCAGGTGACGGCGGCCATCTCGGTCGCCGCGTTGAGCTTCATCGTGCAGCTGCCGAGCGGGATCATGCCCCGGTCGAGCGCGTAGTCCTTGTCGGACAGGTGCTTGAGGTACCGCATCATCCGGGTCTCGCTGCGGTGGGCGCTGAACACCGGGTGGGTGAGGAACGCACTCGCACGCTCGAGACCGGCCGGGAGGCCCGGGACAGCGTCGCGCACGGCGGTCTCGGTCGCCGGGACGGTCGCGTCGGTCGCGCCGAACACCGCGGCGAGGGCGACGAGGTCCTCCGGCGTGGTGGTCTCGTCGACGGACAGCTGCAGGGTGTCGGCGTCCACCAGGTGGAGCAGGTACCCGGCGTCGTGCGCGGCGGCGACGACGGACTCCGCACGCCCGACGAACCGGAGGGTCAGGGTGTCGAAGAACCCGTCGTGCACGAGGTCGGCACCGGCGGCACGGGCGACCTCGGCGAGCGCCGTCGTCGTCCGGGCGACCCGGTGCGCGGTGAAGCGCAGGCCCTCGGGCCCGTGGTAGACCGCGTACATCGAGGCCATGACGGCGAGGAGCACCTGCGCGGTGCAGATGTTGCTCGTCGCCTTCTCCCGCCGGATGTGCTGCTCGCGGGTCTGCAGGCTGAGCCGGTAGGCCATGCTGCCGTCGGCGTCGAAGGAGACCCCGACGAGTCGGCCGGGCAGCTGGCGCTCGAGGCCCGCTCGGACGGCGAGGTACCCGGCGTGCGGGCCGCCGAAGCCGAGCGGGACGCCGAAGCGCTGGCTGGTCCCGACCGCGACGTCGGCCCCGAGGTCGCCGGGGCTCGCGAGCAGCGTCATCGCGAGCAGGTCGGCCGCGACGACGGCGATGCCGCCTCCGGCGTGGACGCGCTCGATGGTCCGGCTCGGGTCGACGATCCGACCGGAGGCACCGGGGTACTGCAGGACCACGCCGAACGCGCCGTCGAGCTGCTCGTCGGTGGGACCGTCGGCAGCGTCGAAGCCGCGCAGGGTGATGCCGACGGCTTCGGCACGGTGCCCGAGGAGCGCCGCGGTCTGCGGCAGGAGGTCGGCGTCCACGAGGAACGCGTCGCCCTGCACCTTGGAGGCACGTCGGGCGAGGAGCATCCCCTCGACCACGGCCGTGCCCTCGTCGAGCATCGAGGCGCCCGCGGTGGCCATGCCGGTGAGGTCGGAGACCATCGTCTGGAAGTTGATGAGGGCTTCGAGGCGTCCCTGCGAGATCTCGGGCTGGTACGGCGTGTAGGCCGTGTACCAGCTCGGGTTCTCGAGGACGTTCCGCTGGATGACGGCTGGCGTGTGCGTGTCGGAGTACCCCAGGCCGATCATGGCGCGGCGGACGGTGTTGCGCCCGGCGACGCCACGCAGCTCGGCGAGCGCCTCGGTCTCCCCCACCGCGGCCGGCACGGAGGAGTGCGCGATCGGGGCGGCGTGGATCGACTCGGGCACGGCGGCGCGGACGAGGGCGTCGAGGGACGGCTGCCCGACGACGTCGAGCATGGCCTGCTGCTCGGCCGAGGTCGTCCCGATGTGACGGTCGGCGAAGGTGGTCTGCAGGTTCGTCGACGTGGTGAGGTCCTGGTCCGCGGTCATGCGATCGAGGCCCGGTACGTGTCGTGGTCCATGAGGTCCTCGGGGAAGGAGGTCCCGTCGACCTTGAGCTTGACGAGCCAGCCGGCGCCGAACGGGTCCTGGTTGACGGTGTCCGGGGTGGCGACGACGGCGTCGTTGACCTCGACGACCTCGCCCTCGATCGGGGCGAAGAGCTCGCCGACGCTCTTGGTGGACTCGATCTCGCCGAGCTGCTCGCCGGCGGTCGTGGTGGTGCCCACGGCGGGGAGCTCGACGTAGACCACGTCACCGAGCTGCTCGGCCGCGTGGTCGGTGATGCCGACGGTGACGACGTCGCCCTCGACGAGGATCCACTCGTGGTCCTTGGTGTACTGCAGTGCGGTCTGGTCGGTCATGGGATCAGCCTTTCGAGGCGCGGCGGTAGAAGGGGAGGGCGGTGACGGTTCCGGGGATGGCGGTACCGCGGACGTCGATGTGGAGGACCTGTCCCCCGTCGGCGCAGTCGGGGTCGACGAACGCCATCGCGACCGGGTGACCGAGCGTCGGCGAGAGGGCGCCGGAGGTCACGGTGCCGACGACCGCTCCGTCGCGCAGGACGTCGTACCCCGCACGGGCAGCGCGGCGTCCTTCCATCACGATGCCGACGAGCACGCGGGCGTCGGGGGCGGGCTGCACGCCGGCGTCGCCGACGAAGGAGCCCGAGGTGGCGACGACGCGGCCGAGCCCGGCCTGCGCCGGGCGGACCGAGGTGTCGAGCTCGTGGCCGTAGAGCGGCATGCCTGCTTCGAGACGGAGGGTGTCGCGCGCCGCGAGTCCGGCGGGCACGACCCCACGCTCGGCTCCGGCGTCGAGCAGGGCGTCCCAGATCACCGTGGCGACCTCGGTGTCGCTGTACAGCTCGAAGCCGTCCTCGCCGGTGTACCCGGTGCGGGCGATGAGGACCTCGCTGCCGTCGAACAGTGCGTGGAGCACGCGGTAGTAGCGGAGTTCGTCGAGCGGGGTCTCCGGCTGCAGCCGGTCGGCGACGACGAGGGCGTCGAGCGTACCCGCCGCGGCCGGCCCCTGGATCGCGACGAGGGCCGTCCGGTCGGAGTCGTCCGTCACGAGGACGTCGTGGCCGGCGGCGCGCTCCTGCATGGCCCGGACGGCGACGTCCCGGTTGCCGGCGTTCGCGACGACGAGGAAGACGTCGTCACCGGTGCGGTAGACGACGAGGTCGTCGAGGATCCCGCCGTCCGCGGTCAGGAGCAACGAGTACTTCGCGCGACCGACCGGCATCGCGCCGAACGACCCGGCGAGCGCAGCGTCGAGGTACGCCACGGCCTCGGGCCCCTGCACACCGATCTCGGCCATGTGCGAGAGGTCGAAGACACCCGCGGCCTGGCGCACGGCGTGGTGTTCGGCGAGGTCGGACGAGTACCGGACCGGCATGCGGTGCCCGGCGAAGTCGGTGAACGTGGCACCGGCGGCCTCGTGCGCGGCCTCGAGCGGCGACGAGCGCAGCGGTTCTGACATGACGGAGTTCTCCTGGCATCGGCAGGGCCCGACGACGCTCGTCGGGTGGGAACTCCCCCTCTGTCATGGGCCTGAGAGTTTCACCGCGGCCCGCGAGGTCCGTCGGCTTTCACCGTGGGCGAGGCGGACCGCCGCGGGATGCGCCCACGTCGATCGCGTCTGCTTTTCAGAGTGGCCTGTCCGCTGCGGTGTTGGACCTGAGAGATTGGCGGGGAGCTTGCTCCTTCGGTGCCCGGGACCGGTGACGAGCATCGCTGGTGCTCGTCGGTCCGGTCGGGCTCTCCCGCGGCGGGTGGTCGGCCGTCGTGTTCTGTTGTCCGGCGAGCATACCGAGCCCGCGTTACGGGCATGTGTCGTGGCGCAGCGTCCGGCGCCTGCCCCGGGGCGGCGAGGACGACCGCCTGCCCCAGGCCGGTGAGGACCCCGCCGTCCGCCCTTCGACATCACGTAGAGTGACGACGTGGCTGGACAGCGATCGCGCCCCCGTGGGCAGCTCGAGCAGGCGGTGCTCGACACGCTCTGGTCCGCCGACGCCTCGGCGGGCGACGGGCTCACCGCCCGCCAGGTCCTCGATGCCTTCGCCGAACCCCGGCCGGCGCTGACGACGGTCCTCACCGTGCTCGACCGGCTCGGCCGCAAGGGTGCCGTCCTCCGCGAAGAACACGCCGATGCTCCGCTGACGTTCCGGGCAGCGCACTCGCGCGAGGACCACACCGCGTCGCTGATGTCGAACGCGCTGGCCGCCGCCTCCGACCGTGAGGCCGCGCTCCTCCAGTTCACCGGTTCGCTCGCGTCCGGGGACCTCGAGGTCCTCCGCCGCGCGATCGACTCCCGAACGCGCTCCTGACCGGTCCGGCCCCGTGGTCGTCACCGGCGTCTGCCTGGTCGTGCTCGCCCTCGTCGTGGTCGCGTTCGTCCCACGCGTGCTCACGAGGTCCGGCTGGACGATCGACCGTCCACGGACCGCCATCGTGGCGTGGCAGGCCGCGGTGGTCGTCGGGATCGTCGGCTTCGTCGTCGGCATCGCCCTGGTCGTCCTCGCGGGTCGCCCGCTCGGTGACCCCTTCGGCATCGGGGACTCCCCGAGTCACGGGCTGAACGTCGGTGTCGCCGTCCTCGCGGTCATCGCGTTCGCCGTCGCGGTCCGCGTCCGGCCCGGTCCCGAGCACGAGGCCGTGCGCGAGGCGATCCGCACCGGTGCCGCCGGGCACCGCGAGGTCGACGGCACGCTCGTCGCCGTCCTGCAGGCCGACACCGCGCTGGCCTGCGCGGTGCCCGGCCGCTCCGGCGGTGTCCTCGTCAGCAGCGGCCTGGCGGACCGGCTGCGCACCGACGAGCTCGAGGCGGTGGTCGCGCACGAGCGCGCCCACCTCCGGCAGCACCACGCGTCCGTCGTCGGGTTCGCCGAGTCGGTCGAGCGGGCGGTCCCGTGGGTGCCGGGCGCGCGCGCGATGGCCCGCTCGACACGGGTCCTCGTGGAGTTCGCCGCCGACGACGCCGCCGCTCGTCGCGTCGGCCGTGACGCGCTCCGCCGGGCGGTCCTGGTGGCGGACGGGACGGGTGCACTCGGCGCGGTCCGGGCCTCCAGACTGTCCTGAAGCGGCCGGGAGGCCCGCTCTGCGTCCGCCTGTCGGCGCACGGGGCTAGCCTGGTCGGGTCCGCCACCGCGAGGGGAACCGTGAAGCCGCTCACCGAATCCGACATCCGATCGTCCTTCGTCAACGCGACGCCCGACGAGCTCGCCCAGCTCCCGATCCCGGGGCTGCACGAGACGTTGTGGAACGAGCGCGAGTACCTCGGCTGGCGCGACCCGCAGGCAGCCCGACGCGGCTACATGGTGTCGTGGATGGACGGCAAGCCCGTCGGCATCGTCGTCCGGGCCGCGGGCGGCTCGCTCCGTCCGGGCATCGCGGCGATGTGCTCGTTCTGCCACTCCCCCCAGCCGGCGACGCAGGTGCGCCTGTTCTCCGCGGCCCGCGCGGGTGAGGCCGGCCGGAACGGCAACACGATCGGCTCGTACATCTGCGAGGACCTCGGCTGCTCGATGCTCATCCGCACGGCACCGCCGCACCTCAACCCGCCGGCGACCATCGCGATGCGGTCCGAGTCGCTGCTCGCGCGGCTGCACAACTTCACGGCCGACATCATGAAGACGGCGTGACCGCGGACCGCTTCCGCACCGCACGGTGGGCCGTCGTCGAGGAGCTCGGCGACGGCCGCTGGCGTCTCACGATCCGGGACGAGGCCGACGACGAGCTCGGTGCGTTCGGCCTCGGCGTCGAGGGACCGTGGGACCCCGATGTCGAACCCCACGTGGCGTTCGTGCTCGTGCAGCTCGGGCTCGCGCTGACCGGCGCCCGGCCGTGGCGCGAGGACGAGCTCGGCGACCAGCGCGCCCCGGTCCTGCCACTCCGCTGACGTCGCTCCGGGTCAGTCCGCGGCGGCGAAGTTGCGGAGGACCTCCCGGTCGTCGTCCGCGCGCGATGCCCAGACGAGCTCACTGCGGTGCGGGCTGCCCTCGAGCGGCAGGAGCACCACCGTGTCCGGTGCCGCGAGCGCCGCGCTCTCCGGTAGCACCGTCACCCCGAGGCCGACGCCGACCAGGTGCAGCACGGTCGCCCAGGTCGTGGCTTCCTGCACGATGACGGGTCGTCGACCACCGGACGCCACGGGGGCGGTGTTCCGCTCCGTGGCGAGTGCGCCGGCCTCGGCGGGGAAGAACACGAACGGGTCGTCGAGCAGTTCCGGTCCTCGGATGCTCGTCCGTTCGGCGAACCGATGGTCACGCGGCACCGCGGCCACGAACGGCTCGCTCCGGAACCGGGTGAACCGCACGCCGTCGACCGGGTCCGGGTCGCGCACCACGGCGAGGTCGAGCTCACCGCGTTGGACGGCAGCCACGAGACGGGAGGAGAAGCCCTCGGTGAGCTCGACGCGCACGAGGGGGAAGCGCTCCCGGAACCGTTGCACGCGTTCGATCGGACCGAGTGGCAGTGCCGAGACGACGAACCCCACGTCCAGGCGGCCGGCCTCGCCTCGCCCGACCCGCACGGTCTCGTCGAGGTCCCGTCGGGCCTGCGCCAGGAGGGACCGCGCCCGCCCCTGCAGCACCCGGCCGGCGGGCGTGAGGGCGACACTCCGCGAGGTGCGCGCGAACAGCTCCACGCCGAGGGCGACCTCGACCCGGCGGATGAGCTGCGACAGCGCGGGCTGCGCGATCCCAAGGTCGACGGCCGCCCGACGGAAGTGCAGTTCGTCGGCGAGCGCCAGGAAGGCCCGGAGTTGGCGGAGGTCGACCTCAGGAGCGCGTTCCATACATCGATGCTATCGATCCGATCGAACGAGTATTGGACGTGTCTGGTTCGTCGAACCAGGATGGAGGCATGCCCGCCACCACCCAGGTCGTCATCGACGACATGTCCTCCGCCGCCGACGCCGCCGCGTTCCGGTCCCTCAACGAGCGCTGGATCACGACGTTCTTCACGCTCGAGGACGAGGACCGTCGGCTCCTCGGCGACCCCGTCCAGCACATCGTCGAGCCCGGCGGCGTCGTCCTCGTCGCCCGTCTCGGCACCGCCGTGGTCGGCTGCGTCGGGCTGGCCCCGCACGGTGCCGACGCGTTCGAACTCGTGAAGATGGCCGTTGACCCGGACCACCAGGGACACGGCACCGGACGCCGGCTCATCCGCGCCGCGGTGGACCGCGCTCGGGAGCTCGGCGCCCGCCGGGTGCTCCTCGAGACGAACAGCGCACTCGCGAGCGCCGTGCACCTGTACGAGACGACCGGGTTCCGCCACCTCGGAGCCGACGAGCACCCGCCGAGCCCGTACGTCCGGGCGGACGTGGCGATGGCGCTCGACCTCTGACGCAGGCGACGCAGGCCGGAGCGCGCACCGGTCGACGGGCCTCCCGGCCGGTCCGCGTACGGTCCTCGGCATGCCCCGTGACCAGTACGAGTACAGCGACCCGACGACCCGGTACCCGAACACCAGCCCGGAACCGCAGCAGCAGCCCGAGCCGGGCCTGGAGTCGCGGATGGACCCGAAGCCGGACCACGGCGAGGACTCCTACCGGGGCACCGGGCGTCTCACCGGGCGTCGTGCGCTGATCACCGGCGCCGACTCCGGCATCGGCGCGGCCGTCGCGATCGCCTACGCCCGAGAAGGCGCCGACATCGCCCTCGCCTACCTGCCCGACGAGGAGGAGGACGCGCAGCGGATCGTCGCCCTCGTCGAGGCCGCCGGTCGCACGGCCGTCACGATCCCCGGTGACCTCACCGCCCCGAACTACCCCGCGGCCCTCGTGGAACGGGCCGTCGCGGAACTCGGCGGACTCGACGCCATCGTCAGCTGCGCCGGCAAGCAGCACTGGCGCGCCGAGGTCACCGACATCCCCGACGACCAGCTCGTCGACACCTTCACCGTCAACGTGCTCTCGCTCTTCCGGCTCGTGCAGGCGGCGCTCCCCCACCTCGAGCCGGGCTCGACGATCATCACCACCGCGTCGATGGAGGCCTACCAGCCCGCTCCGGACCGGCTCGACTACGCGGCGTCGAAGGCGGCCGTCAACAACTTCTCGAAGGGGCTCGCGCAGCAGCTCATCCCGCGCGGCATCCGCGTCAACGTCGTCGCCCCGGGGCCGACCTGGTCGGTGCTCCAGGTGTCCGCCGGGGTCGACCCCGAGACGCTGCCGGACTTCGGGTCGAGCGAGTCCCCGATGGGACGCCCGGGACAGCCCGCCGAACTCGCACCCGCGTACGTGTTCCTGGCGTCGCACGAGTCGAGCTTCGTCGTCGGCGAGACGCTCAACGTGAACGGCGGCATGGTCACGCCGTGACCGTTCCCACCCGCTGACCGACCGGGGCGCTCCTGTCCTGGTCGGTCCGGTGGTGCCGTTGCTACGCTTCGGGCATGGCGACGCACGAGGTCCAGGCCGTCCGTGAGCAGGGCATGTGGCAGGTGTTCATCGACGGGTTCCCCGTGACCGAGGTCCGTCGGTGGCCGTCGGTCGCCTTCGTGGCCCGTGAATGGATCTCCCTCACCGACCAGGTGCCCTCGCGCCAGGTCGACCTGCACGTGACCGTCATCGGACGCAACCACTTCGCGCCCGTCGCCTGAGCACGGGTCACTCCGCGGCGGCCACCAACTGCTGCGCTCGTCCGCGCGCTTCACGGTACGGGCAGCGCAGGCTCCCGACGGTCGTCTCCGTCAGGCGACGTGCCAGACGACCCCCTCCTGCGCACTGGACGGGTACGCAGCAGCGATGCGGAACACCGCCTCGCGCAGCGTCTCCGGCGAGCACGCCAGGTTGATCCGGGCGAAGCCCCTCCCCTGCGCGCCGAAGGGCAGCCCGGAGTTGAGCGCCACGAACGCGTGCTCCCGGAGCTGCACCGCCGGGTCGTCGCCGAGCCCGAGCCCCCGGAAGTCGAGCCAGGCCAGGTACCCGGCTCGGGGTCGCGCGTAGACGACGCCGGGCAGGTGCTCGGCGAGGAGCTTCGCCAGCAGCCGGTCGTTCGCGACGATGCGGTCGATGACGTCGTCGAGCCACCCGACGGCCAGGCTGAAGGCCGCGACGTTCGCGTGCAGCCCGAGGATGCTCGTCCGACAGGCCACCTCTTCCCACAGCGTGTCGAGGAGCTCGGCGGTGCGGGCGTCCCCGGCGACGATGACCGAGCACTTCACGCCGGCGAGGTTCCAGCCCTTGCTCGCGCTCGTCACGCAGACGCTGCGCGCACCGGCGGGCTCGGCGACCGTCGCGAACGGCGTGAACTGCACGCCCGGGTGCGTCAGCGGCGCGTGGATCTCGTCGCTGATCACGAGCACGTCGTACCGCGCGGCGAGTTCGGCGAGCGCCACGAGGTCCGCTCGGTCGTGCACGAGCCCGATCGGGTTGTGCGGGTTGCAGAGCAGGAACACGCGGACCCCGTCGGCGAACGCCCGCTCGAGCCCGTCGAGGTCGAGGCGGTAGACGCCCCACCGCTCAGTGAGGGGTACCTCCTCGACCTGACATCGGGCCTCCTCGACGAGTTCGAAGAACGGCGGGTACACCGGCGGCGCGATCGCCACGCGCCCACCGTCCGGCAACGCGAGCCGGAGCGTCTCCACGATCCCGACGCTGACGTCCGTCGCGAGGTACACGCGCTCCGGGGCGACGTCCCAGCCCCAGCGGTCGCGGGCGAACCCGGCGAACGCCGGCGCGAGCGGCCCCGGCCCGTCCAGGTACCCGAGGTCCGACTGCTGCACCCGCTCGACGAGGGCCTGCCGGATCTCCGGCGCGACCTCGTGGTCCATCTCGGCGACGAACAGGGGCAGCACGTCGGGCGCGTACCGCGTCCACTTGATGCTCGTGCGGACCCCACGGAGCGTGCCGACCGGGTCCTGTTCGTCGCTCGCCATGCCTTCCAGCATGCCCCGCCGGGAGGCCCGGTGCGACTCGGTCCGTCATCCTGCGTCGTCTGCGTCCGCGTCCCAGGCCGAGTCTCGACTGAGCGCCTGCGCACCGGACGGCAGCCATCCGCCTACTGTCGGCGGCATGACCACGAGCACCGCCGAGAAGGCGACGACCCTCAAGTCCCTGCACGAAGCCCCGCAGATCCTCCGCGTCGTGAACGTCTGGGACGCGATCAGCGCCAAGACGGTCGCGGCCCTGCCCGAGACGCGCGCGATCGCGACCGCCGGCCACTCCATCGCCGCCTCGTACGGGTACGCGGACGGCGGCATGCCGCTCGACCTCGCCCTCGCCGGGGCGAAGACCGTCGTCGACGCTGTCGACCTGCCGGTGACCGCCGACCTCGACGACGGGTACGAGGACCCGGCCGAGACGATCCGCCGCGCGATCGGCCTCGGCATCGTCGGCGCGAACGTCGAGGACCGCCTCCGCCCGTTCGACGAGTCCGTCGCCCGCGTCGCCGCGATCATGAAGGCCGCCGAGCAGGAGGGTGTCGACTTCCAGCTGAACGCCCGCACCGACGCCATCGCCCGCGGCGGCGACCGCCCGATCGCGGAGAGCATCGCGGACGCCATCGCCCGCGGCAAGGCGTTCCTCGACGTGGGTGCACCGCTCGTGTTCGTGCCGGGCGGGCACCAGCGCGAGGTCGTCGAACAGCTCGTCGAGGGCCTCGGCCACGGAAAGCTCAGCGTCATCGGCCTGCCGGGCGCGCTGCCCGCGTCGGAGTACGAGGCGCTCGGCGTCGCCCGCATCTCCTACGGCCCGCTCACGCAGCGCGTCGCCCTGCGGGCACTCCGCGACCTCGCCGCGGACCTCTACCTCGGTGGCGTCGTGCCGGAGGACACCCCGACGCTCAACTGAACCGACGACGGACGCAAGGCCCGGGCACCAGCTGGTGCCCGGGCCTCCCGTCCGTCCACGGCCGCGGCCGCGGCAGTGACCTACCCGAGTGCCGGGTACAGCGCCGGACTGGTGCGGGCGTGGGTCGCCTGCTCGAACCCGTAACCGAGGCCGATGACGGTGCCCTCGTCGTAGGAGCGGCCGAGGAACTCGAGGTTCACGCCCGCCCCGGTGATCGTGGCGTCCGCCGCGGTGGCCTGTCCCATCGGGACGGTCACGGCCGGCATGCCGGTGTTCGGGCTGAGGCGCATGTTCGTGCCCTGCGTGCCGTACGGGGTGCCCGACGGGTAGACGAGCGCGTCGAGGTCCTGCGCGTCCATCATCCCGGTGACGACCTGCTTGCCGGTCGCGATCTGCGTGCTGTGCGAGCCCTCCGGTCCCGCCCAGGCCTGGTACTGCGCCTCGGTGATCGCGTTGCGCTGCTGGTACGTGCCCTTCCGGCTGGGCACGTACTTCCCCGAGTCCAGGATGCCCTGCAGGGAGCGCGCGGTGACGTCCGGGTCGAGGTGCTTCGCCACGTACTGGTCCAGGTCGTGCTTGAACTCGTTCGTGCTGCCGCTGCCCTCGCTGAGCACCCGGTTGAACTCGGGCGTCGCGGTGATCGGCACGACGGTCGCACCCTGGGCCTCCAGGGTGGCCCGGGCCTCGGCGAAGAGCCGCGCGGTGGTGCGGTTCGTGCCGACCATCGACGTGACGTAGCCGATCCGCTTGCCGTGCAGGGCCGTCGGGTCGAGGAACTGCGTGTACGAGGTCGGGACCTTGCCCGCCTGGCCCTGCGTGACCGGGTCGGCGGCGTCGATGCCGGTGACGGCGTCGAGCGCCACGGCGGCGTCGGTGACCGAGCGGGCGAGCGGGCCACCGGTGTCCTGGGACAGCGCGAGCGGGATGATGCCGTCGCGGCTCGCGAGACCGACCGTCGGGCGGATGCCGACGAGCTGGTTGTACGACGACGGGACGCGGATCGAGCCACCGGTGTCGGTGCCGAACCCGATGCCCGCCAGGTTCGCCGCGATCGCCGCGCCCGTGCCGCCGCTCGACCCGCCGGCGGTCTGCGTCGTGACGTACGGGCTCGCGACGAGGAGAGACGAGCCCGCCGGCTGGTTCGAGGAGAACTCGGACACGAAGCCGAAGGCGAACTCGTCGAGGCTCGCCTTGGCGAGGACGACCGCCCCCGCCTCGCGGAGGCCGGCGACCATGGCCGCGTCGGTCGTGGTCTGGTTGTCGTCCCAGCAGCCGCAGCCGCCGGTGGTCGGCATGTCCTTCGTGTCGTAGTTGTCCTTGAGCGCGATCGGGACGCCGAGGAGCATGCTCGTCATCCCGTGTGCGGCACGCTCGGCATCGGCGGCCTTCGCGGCGGCGATCGCCCCGGCGTTGGTCGTGACGATCGAGTTGAGCGGCCGCCCGCCCGCCCCGGTGTCCGTGGTGGTCCGGTCGTAGGCGGCGATGCGGTCGAGGTAGTCCTGGGTGATCTCGGCTGAGGTCGTGACGCCCGCGTTCATGGCGGCCTGCATGTCGAGCGTCGACGCCTCGACGAGCGTGAACGGTCCGTCGTCGTAGATCATGCGCTGGGACGACGTGGCGACGTCCTGCAACGTGATCGTGCCGTCAGTGTCGCTGTCCGCGGCTGAGACGGCGGACCAGTCCGGGTCCGTCGAGGTCGCACCGAGGTGGTCGGACAGGACGGCGAGGTCGGCGGTCGTGACCTGGTCGTCGCCGGTCAGGTCGAGCGCTGTGTAGTACGGCGCGAGCATCGCCGCGGGGCTCGTGTCGACCGCGGCCGGCGCGGCGCTCGCGGCGAGGGACGGGGTCGCGACGACGGCGGTGCCGACGAGGGCCAGGAGCGCGGCTCCGGCGACGGTGGTGCGACGACGGCGGGTCACGGGGGTTCCTCCGGGGGTTCGGGTCGAGCTGGCGTCGGTCGTCCGGGTGCGGTCGGTGGCGGTCATCGCGCGTCCTCCGCCCGGGCACGGGAGGCACGGCGACGGGCGACGACGAGGCCTGCTCCGGCGAGCAGCAGGACGACGCTGGCGGCGACCCAGGGTGTGAGGTCGGCACCGGTCCAGGCGAGGGCACCGCCAGCGGGCGCCGACGAGGTGTCGGTCACCGGATCGACGGACCCGCCGGTTCCCGTGCCGGTCCCGCTCCCGCTCCCGCTCCCGGTTCCACCGGCACCGCCCGGTGCGGCGGTGGGGGCCGCCGTCGGGACGCTGGTGGGCCCGGCGGTCGGAGTCGGGCTCGGCGTCGGGACCGCTGTGATCGTGATCGTCGTCGAGGTCGGGTCGGTCAGGGTGGTGGTGCTGCCGTCGGTGGCGACCAGGGTGACGCTCGTGACGGCGAGGTCGACCGTGGCGGGGCTCGTCGCGGTCAGGTCGAACGAGGCGGCCAGGTCACCGGACACCGCGGGCGAGGTGCCGAGGCGGGTGTGCAGGAGCGTGACGGTGTCGCCGTCCTGCTCGACCGAGTCGAACCCGCCGTCCGGGCCGGTCGCGCTGCCGTCGACGACCTCGACGGCGTCGGCGTCCGCCGCGACGTCGATCTGGTAGGCGAAGACATCGGACGTGGCGGGCAGGGTCAGGGCGACGTCGATGGTGTCACCGACCGTCACCGCGGCCGGTGCGGTGATCGTGGCCGTGGTGGCGGCCGGGGCCGCGGCGGCCGGTGACGCGGCGAGGACGGCGAGTCCGATGCCTCCCGCGGTGATGACGGCCGTGCGGAGTGTGGTGGTCAGGCGGGTGGTCGTGCGGGAGCGGAGCCGAGTGCGGTGCTGCATCCGTGCGGGTCCTTCGTCGGGGTTCGGGCTGAACGCTTGCTCAGTGCTCGAACCGTAACGACGGGGTGTTTCGCGCTCAGGCCCGGTCGGTTTCCCACGTGTTACGCGTTGCGAGTGCGACCGGCAGGGCCGGGAGCTGACCGCACGAGTGGACAGACGGGCTTGGGCGGAGTACAGTTCCTAGTTGGTGCATTGCAGCGAACCCATCTGACTCGCGCACACCGACCGTCTCGAACCGATCCCCCTGGATCGCATTCCAGCGAGACCACCGCTCCCCGACTGGCGAGCATGCACGTCGAGTGTCGACGTGCGCGTCCGTGCTCCTGCGGCCGACGAGACCATCGAGTCCGTCCGGCCCCGCGCGACGCCGAACGACTGAAGAAAGACAGCACCATGACCACGAACGAACACACCACAATCACCGGGACCGCCATCGCGGCTCCCACCGTCACCCCCGACCGCATCGCCGAGTTCCCCGTGCGTGACGACCGCTCGCAGCGCGAGTACCTCGTGCGCCTGCCGGCCGACGACCTCGGCCTCTTCCTCACCCCCGGCGCCCGCGTCGCGGTCGAGGGCGAAGCGGGCTGGGTCGTCCCCGGCCGCTCCTGGCGCGGCGAAGCCAGCCGCACGATCCTCCAGGCGCGGGCCGTGCACGCGCCGGAACTGGCGCTGGCCGCCTGACCCCGAGGTCGGGCGCCCCGACGCTCGGACACGAGACGCCGTCCCGTCGGGGCGGCGTCTCGTCGTGGCTAGTCGTCCTCGGCGGCTCCGACGAACCGCCGTCGGCCGTCCGCGTTCACCGGGCGTTGATCGCCGCACTGCTCGGCGGCGTCCCGGAGTCGGCGGATGAACGACGGGTCCTCCGGCTCGAGCTGGTCGTCCGGCGCCTCCCGCACGACGAGTTCGCTCGCCGGACCGACGAGCATCGTGGTCCGTTCCAGTGCTCCGTCGTCCCCGATGGACGGTACGGCGATGGTGTCCGTCCGGGTGTTCGCCCCGAGGACCGCCGCGTAGTCCGCGACCGCGTCCGCGATGAGGTCCCCCGTCAGGACGTCAGTGCCGTCGTAGTGGATGTACTTCACGATCCGACCTCCCAGACACCGACGGTAGGCACCGGGGTGCTCCGGGTGGCACAGGATCGGGTCGGAGGCGCGGGCAGTGGACAACGCAGCGCTCGGTGCACGTCCGGAACAGCCGTCGGGCAGCGGATCCCGGCGCTGATCGCGGCGCGGCTGGGTCGCCTCTGTCGGTCTCCCCTGGTGGAGCTTCCCGATCGGGGGCTCAGTCGTCGAAGCGGAAGTCCGCCTCAAGGCCGGGCATGCCCGCCCAGGACCTGGTCCGTCGTGGCGATGCCGCCGAACGGGTACTGCACCCAGTGCTCCCGGTCGCCCGACTCGAACAGCTCGATCGCCCGGGAACGGCAGTGCTGTTCATCGTTCCGCGCACCGCCGGGCGCGATGCCGAGCGCGTCGCGCAGTCCCGCCGTCTCCACGACCGCCGACGCCCCTGCTCCGCTCGACACCTCCCACGTGGCGACGCCGGACGTGAGCACGAACCGGCGTCCCGGTCGTCCTACGACCCGGAAATACCGCGTCTCCGATGCGGGTGACGGAGAAGGTGATGTCATCGCAGGTCCCGACCGAGCTGGGGGCCCTGGGAGTACCCGAACAATCGGCTCCCCTCCATGTCGTGGTACCGGCTCGGTCCGAACCGGTCGACCCCTGCGGGGCACGGTGGTCAGTTGTTGAAGCGGAACGTTCGGCACGGGTGGATCGATACCTGTTAGCGATGGCAGGCCTGCGGCTCAGCGGAAGCAACATAGTCGCGACTCAGGAGACGCAGTCCGCATCCATGCTTGCGACGGACTAGATCCGGACTGCGACCCCGAGGCCGGGCGTTGATCCGCGCTGCGGATCAAGCGGTGATCTGTACCACCGCGTTCGTAGCGATCCACCGCCGAGTCTGGTTCCACGCCTCCTGGACGTCCGCGACGCGTGGGAACCTCGATGCTCCAATCTGGCCGTAGTAGAGCAGTTCATCGCGAAGGGCACGCTGCTCCTCGACACCAAGCTGCTGAACGCGCAACCACCGCAGTCCGAAGTTTAAGAAGACGGCGAACGTGTGCGGGGAGTTGCGCCGGTCGTCCTTCATGATTGCGCGCAACAGGGTGAAAGCCTCCTGGGCCCACCCATGTGCATCCGGTGAGTCAGCTTTGGTAACGGCCTTCTTAAGGATCAGCATGGCCCAAGCGGTATCCACTTGGATGTCGTCCGGCGCGAGGGACCTTGCGGAGCCGAGGAAATTCTCGGCAGGCACAAGGGAGCCGTAGTCGGTTTCGAAACTGCCACGCTGGAGCCAGAAATGCGGATCTTCTGCAAGCCACTCTTCAGCTGTTCCATAGATCCGCTGAACTGCCGCGTTATCCCCTAGCAGACCCTTCAAATTCTCATGGCCAACCAGACGAACGAGAAGACGACCGTAGCGAGTGTTTCTGATATTTGCCTTGTCGTAATGCCCAGCAACAAGGAACAAAAGGTCTTCGATCCAATGCTCCAGTAACCCCTCGGCTCTAAAGTAATCTATCGCCGACTCGGCGATCACCCGGTGCCGTGCCTGATACCGGGAGCCCGTCGCAATCAGTAGCTTCGAGGCCTCAAGTTGCTGCAAACCATTGATTGCATCATTCGGCTCAAAGCTTCGCCCAGTCGCGTAAAGGACGTCTCCTCGCGTCAAGCTTCGATTGTCAGCCCAAGCGGCAGCGCAGATGATCCCATAGATTGAAAGAGCCGCACCAGTCAGTGACCTGCATTCCTCGGCTACACGAATGTGGAACCGCTCTCCGGACGTGGCTTCGATCAATGTCACAAGCAGCTGACGGTCGTCCCGCTTCGTGATTTGCAGCACACGTTCCTGAGGACTCAACGAAAGAAGCGCTCCGAGTCGATTTGCCCTGCTCAACTCGCCGATAAGGGCTTCGGCATCGTCGTCTGTAAGGCGCGACAATTCGAGCGTGTCGGCGAGCCCCAGCCGATCCGCGTAGCGGAGCTGAGTGAACCTAGCACTCCTAGCAGCGACAACGACGACAAGCGTCTCGTCGATTTTCTGTAGGTCCCGGAGGAGCTTGATCGCATGATCCGCAAAACGGTCGATATCGTCAATGAAGACGTATTCGGGCACATCCGCTCGAACCTCGTCCTTGATTTGCGACACCTGCGCTTCCGTCTCGCGGCCAAGCCAGAGAACCTTGTTTCCCCGCGCCGCCATGATGGCAGCGGCCTTCATCAAAGCAGTTGTCTTCCCCGAACCTGCGCTTCCAACGACCGCTACCGACCCGCCAGTCTGCCGATCGATCATCGACACAAGTTCGCTGTCAGCAACGAAGGTGGCAGCGAACCCGTCTACGACGTCCCCCCACTGCGGCGAGCTTCCTAGAAGGTAGTCCGGCTTCCCCGCGTCTGCTTCGCGCACGAGTGTGGATACGTCGTTGAGGGCTCGTTCGCTCGTGAGGATCTCTTGGGCCCTCCTTGCTGTCAATAGTCGCCCTGCAACCGGCGCAATCTCCGCGTCGAAGAACTCCTGCTCCTTCGCGGCGATATGCACGAAGTTGAGGCGCTCCAGCAAAGCCTTACGGCCAGGATCAAGCCGAGGAGACACGAGCCACGACCGAGGTCGCAATTCTTTGTTGTTCCCCCTCTTACCACGCAGCTGAAGGTAATGCCACAACGGCGGCTCGTCGAGCACTGACCCGATGACAACCACGGGCCGAGAAGTGATGTCGGTGACAAACTCCTGATACCAGGTGTCAGCGCGAGCCGTTCGGTCCGCGAACTCCCACGGGCTAAACGTAAGGTTCGGGAAGTCGGCAAGCCGCCCGTTGACGTGAACCACGCCAAGACGGTCAGCGCTCAGAGTGCCCGGCTTTGACGTCAAAGCGGAGAGGATCTGGAGTCCAGCCCCTGCTGACTTCACGGCTACGGCTTCGTCGCCGTCGTCTACGTTCAACGTGTAGATGCGATGCCACGGAAGTGCATACCACGTCTCGTAACGAGGGGGGATCTCCTCGCGATCGACCTCAAAGTGGCGACGGAGCTGGTCGCCCAGCAACTTCGACGACTGGCGTAGCGCCTCGGCGTAAACGAGGTTGAGCGGGGTGTCCTCGTCGAAAGGCTCGTCGCCGAAGGCAATCGGCCAGATACTCTCGGCGAGTTCAGATCCGATGGGGAGTGGATCGCCGTACTGGTCCGTCAGGCCGCGAGAGAAGCCCGCTCCCGTCAGAAGGATCGCTTCTCCCCGCATGATGCGATTCACGATCGCAGCGCCGTCGCTCGACATGGCCCTCCCCCTTGAAGCTGGTATGTGGATCATAGGGGATGCATGAGAGACGTTCGCGCCGGGAGCCTGGTGCCTGGTGCCTCTGTGACCATTTCGGGTGCCAGCGCCTAGCAGTATCCGTGAGCGGCACCTCGTGCCATGCGCTCTGCAACCTGAGTTAAGCGGGACCAGTCGATGAGTACACCCTCTGCCACGGCATGGAACTGAGCGCGGAGCCTCAGCCCTCGCTCGGCGTCGCTAAGCAGAGGGTTGCCGAAGCTAGCAATCCACGTGCCTCGTAGATCAAGGAGAGCGCGGTACGCGGCAACGTCATGGGTCTGGAGTCCATCGATCAAGTCGCTTGCTAGGGCACGATCACGCTTCGAGAGCTCACCTCCTCGCCCCCCGTCACCATTTGCAGCGCAAGTACACAGCAGCTCCAGCACTTCGGCGGCGTGCGCGTGCTCGATCGCCGAGACGGTCGCCACGCGCGTGTATCGGTTCGCGGACGTCTCAACGAGACCAATGTCCTCGAGCCGCGCGAGGGCTTCCCGGATCGGAGTACGCGACATGCCCAACCATCCCGACAACTCAACGTCCAGCAAGCGTTCGGCAGGATGCAGCACGCCTTCGCGGATCGCTTCAAGGAGGGCATCGAAGGCGAGATCTCGAAGTAGGACTCGGCCCACGGGGCCATCATTCGATGTGACATTTGGTACTGGCATGCTCAAATGTTAGCAGAGTAGACGCGGTTACATCCCCCAGACTCGCGCGCTCTGCGGGATGCAGCACGGTTCCGATCAGCAACATGCTCCGGGGGGAGGGATACCCCCCCGGGTTGGCAAACTACGGCGCTCGTGCAGCGAGTGCCAGGCCCGACCGCTTCGCACCCACACCACGAGGGACGGCAAAGGGGCCCGAGTGGGCTTGCCACTCGGGCCCCTGCCTCCTAGGCCGTGGCCAGGCGCTCCTGACTGTGCCGCTCGTCCTGCTTAGGACAGAGCAAGGGACTGCTGCAGGTTTGGTTGACTCCTGACGGGTAGGAGCGTTGGCTCCTGCTGGAAGGATGTGCGCCATGGTGAAGGCGTATCCGGAAGAGTTCCGCCGTGACGTGAT